>NZ_CAUVXI010000104.1:17277-18098 GCF_963555845.1 Protofrankia sp. Cas8
GTTTGTCGGTTTCGTCATGGTATTCAGCAGCCACGGCCCGCAGCTTGGAGTCGTGGGACTTGGCGTGGTGTCGGCAGAACAGCAGCTCGCCGCCACCGGGAAGCACGACCCGCACATACGCCTGCGCGCCGCACCGGTCGCACCGGTCGAGGTTGGTCAGCGTCGGTTTGGTAGTGGTTCCAGTCACACCATCTTCAACAGTCTTCGTCGGGATTTGGTTCCACGCTGTCGGTGTGACGGTTCCCTCACGGACGTCTTGGCGAATGACCGACGTCGGCGGTTACGGTCGTGACTGCTCTCAGCACCCCGCAAAGCCGCAGGTGGTGACGGGACACGTCGCCTACGGGCGCCGGGCGCCGAAGACGATGTCGTCCCATGCCGGCACGGACTTGCGGCCGCGGCGACCGCCGGCGCCTCGGTCAGCCGGGCGACCGGGAGCACCCTGACGCCCGCGGGTCCCGGGCGATGACTGTCCGGCGTCGTCGTCGATGTCGGCAGCTGCCTCCGCCGCTGCCGCCTCCGGGGTGGAGCGTGGCTGCGGTCCGACGGGATCGGTCACGATCAGCTCGGCTGCGGGGGCAGGCGTGGTCGCCGGGATAACCGGCACGCTCGGGGTGACCGGCACCGGCCGGGCCTCGGGCACCTCCGCCACGGGCGCAGCGGGTTCCGGCCGCTGCGGCTGCACTGATCGGATCAGCGCGGCCGGCGGGGCCGGGGTTGCCGGGGGAATTGGGGTGCGTGCGGGCGCCTCGCCCCGGGCGGCGGGCCGGGACACGCCGTGGGTCCGCCCCCGTGCCGCCGCCGGCTGGACCGGCGTGGGC
>NZ_CAUVXI010000105.1:0-18022 GCF_963555845.1 Protofrankia sp. Cas8
ACTGTGCAGGCAGCGGACACGGCTACCGAATCCAGCCACCAGAAACGATCTTTCGAGCTTTGTGCGATCAACAAGGCCGTTTTCGGCGTACAAACCTCGAAAGATCGTCAGCATGCGACGAATCAACCCGGTCACAGCCCGCGGAACACACCCGCCAACCGACGCACCCACGATCCGCGGACGGAGACCTCGGCCGGGGCTGCGGGTTGGGACGGTGCGGCAAGTGGGGACCGTGCGGCGGGTTGGGACTGTGCGGCGGGTTGGGACGGTGCGGCGGGTTGGGACGGTGCGGCCCGAGGGCACCAGGCGAGTCGCCTCGGCGACTCCCAGGACAGCGATTACCGAAAGTCGGTGGTGTCGGCGAGGCTGGTCATCGACTATCGGTGGTGTGCCCGTCCCTCCGCAGAAGGTGCCGCAGCCTGGATCTTGGCCTGCCACGAAGTCCCTGGATCGCAGCACCGGACTTCCGTTTGTGGTCGGCCTTGACGACTCGGATACGCCGTACGACGTAGTCGACGCCCTCGCGCTGGCTCCGTTCACCACAGGTGAGCAACCATGGGCGCACAGCGCCCGGATCGACCGCCTGCGGTCGGGTGCATCATTGCTACCCGCCGGCGCGCAGGTGCTGCGCACGGTCGTGGAGGACTCACGTGACTCACGCCTTGCCGCAGGTGAGGGTTGGACGTTGCGTGCTGTGCGGTGGCGCGGGGGCGGCGGCGAGGTGACCGTGACGGCGGTCAGCGAGGAACTGGCACGCACGGTCCTCGACGGGGTGGTGCGCGAGGCGGTCGCCGAATCGGAAGCCGACAGCGCTGTCACGATGGGCTTCTGGTACATGTCCGCGCGACGCGGTCCGACCCGTACCGCCCGCGAGGCGGCCACGACATCATGGGCGTCGATCCGCCGCAACTACGCCAGCAGCGCGGTCGGCGCACTCGACAGGCTCATGACCGTGAGTCACGAGACGCTGGTCGGCCGACTGATCCTTTTGCACGGACCGGCCGGCACCGGAAAGACCACCGTGCTGCGGGCGTTGGCCCACGAGTGGCGGCGCTGGTGCCAGGTTGACTGCGTTCTGGACCCTGAGTCGCTGTTCGCCGATCCCGGCTACCTGATGGAAGTTGCGATCGGCTTCGACGACGACGGCGAGGATGAGACCGAGGCCAATGACCCGGACCACAGCGACCAGGACCATGGCGACCGGGATGACGGCGTCCAGGATGACGGTGGCGATGACGCGGACGGTCCCGGTCGACACATTCATGATCACGCAAGCGGTGAAAGCGGTGCGAGCAGTGCCGGTGACCGTGACATGGCGCAGGCCGGCAAAACGCGCGAGGTGCGCGAGACCCGCCGACGATGGCGGCTGCTGGTGATAGAGGACTGCGACGAACTGGTCCGCGGTGACCTCAGAGGCTCCTCGGGCCAGGCGTTGTCGCGGCTGCTCAACCTGACTGACGGCCTGGTCGGGCAGGGTCGCGACGTCCTGGTCGCACTGACCACCAACGATGATCTTACTCAGCTGCACCCGGCGATCGTGCGCCCGGGAAGGTGCCTGGCTCAGGTCGAGGTGGGACCGCTGTCCTACGACGAGGCCACCGCCTGGCTCGGCACCACCCAGAGCGTCGGGCCGACCATGACGTTGGCGGAACTGTTCGCGCTCCGCGACGGCCGCGCCCCGGTACAGACCACCAAGCCGGACGCCCATTCCGGCCCCTACCTGTAAGGGCCCCTATCGATAGTCCCATCGGTAGTCGCAGGGCCGGGCCGGCCGGCGGTCAGGCGGGTTGCAAGGAAGCGGCCCGGCGGGTCACTCCCCGGCCCTGAACTCGCTGATGCCGATCACATTCGACTGTGCGTGCACGCACCGGTAGATCATGGCCTTGTCCGCCGGGGAGGCGAACGTGATGTCGTAACGCAGCGGATACACGCGGCTGGCTTCGGTAGTGTTGTGATCACGTACCTCCTGGACGGCCTGGCCGGCGGTGGGGCACGCAGCGCGGACCGCCTCCTTCTGCGCGTCCGTGGCGGTGGCCGTGAAATAGACCACGGCCTCGATCCGAGGTGACGGTCCGGCGACCGCGACATACACGCCGAAGGCGGTCAGAGCGGCGAACGCCAACCCGCCGAGCACCACCCAGCGCCGGTGGCGTCGATCGGTGAGGGTCCGGCGCAGCCCCGCCGTCACCGACTCGGGCGGGCGTCGGACCCGTGCCGGTGGGGCGGTGTCCGCAACGTCGCTCACGGTCGGGAACCTTCCCTCGGACGAGATCTCACAGAGCGGCCTCACAGAGCGGCCTCACAGCGCCGTCTGACCGGGCCGTCTGACCGGGCCACCACCAGTACGGCGTGCCCCCAACCTAGCTGTTGCGGCGAGGCCTTAAGGTAAGCGGTCTTGCCCACGCGAACGCGAGGGATGTTCATCACACCCGACCTGTCCACACCGGCCAGGGACGACGTGATCATGGGGGGGTCCCAGCGGATCGCGAAGCGATCCGTGGAGTCCGTCTCCTCGCGTCGCCGCAGGCCCCAAGAAACCCCGGAGAGACCGTGCCCTCCCGTATCGAGGACTACGCGGTGATAGGCGACACACATTCGGCCGCGCTGGTCTCCAGGGACGGTTCGATTGACTGGCTGTGCCTACCGCGGTTCGACTCGACCGCATGTTTCGCCGCCCTGCTCGGCGACAACGACTCCGGCCACTGGAAGATCGCGCCGGTCGATCCCGTGCTCGCGGTGAGCCGCCGCTACCGGGGTGACACCCTCGTCCTGGAAACCGACATGACCACGGCGAACGGAACCGTGCGCATCGTCGACGCCATGTACCCGCGCTCAGGCGAGCACATCGTGCTGAGGCTGGTCGAGGGCGTCGAAGGCACCGTGCGGATGCGCAGCGAAACCCGCATCCGGTTCGACTACGGCTCGATCGTCCCCTGGGTGCGACGGCTGGACGATCACACGATGATCGCGGTCGCCGGGCCGGACGCGGTGACGTTGCGTACAACCGCGCCGATGGAGGGCCACGACATGGCCACCTTCGCGGAGTTCGCGGTGTCCGCCGGCCAGTCCGTGCCGTTCTCCCTGACCTGGTGTCCCTCACACCGTCGTGCACCCACCCAGATCGACGTCCGCCGGGCGATCGATCTCACCGAGTCGTGGTGGGCGGAGTGGATGGCCGGCTGCACCTACGACGGACAGTGGCAGGAGGCCGTCCGGCGGTCCCTGATCACCCTCAAGGCGCTGACGTACGCCCCCACCGGCGGCATCGTCGCGGCGGTCACCACATCCCTGCCGGAGATGATCGGTGGCGTCCGCAACTGGGACTACCGCTACTGCTGGTTGCGCGACGCCACCATCACCCTGCTCGCTCTGCTCGATGCCGGCTTCACCAGCGAGGCCACCGCGTGGCGGGAATGGCTGCTGCGCGCGGTGGCCGGTGACCCCTCCCGGGTCCAGATCATGTACGGGGTCGGCGGTGAACGCCGGCTCACCGAGTACGAAGTACCGTGGCTGCCCGGCTACGAGGGTTCGTCGCCCGTACGGGTCGGCAACGGCGCCGTCGAACAGTTCCAGCTCGACGTCTACGGCGAGGTACTGGACGCGCTGCATGTGGCCCGGATGGCGACCGAGGTGGACGGCCGCGACGACTCCTGGGCCCTGCAGTCCAAGCTGATGGACTTCCTGGAGACCGGATGGCGTAAGCCTGACGAGGGCATCTGGGAGGTCCGAGGGCCGCGGCGGGACTTCGTCCACTCCAAGGTCATGGCCTGGGTGGCGGCCGACCGGGCGATCAAGGGCATCACCGAGTCGGGCCTGCCCGGCCCGTTGGACCGCTGGACGGCGCTGCGAGCCGAGATCCACAACGAGGTCTGCATCCGGGGCTTCGACCCCGACCGCAACACCTTCACGCAGTTCTACGGCTCCACCGAGCTGGACGCCGCCCTGCTGTACATGCCGCTGGTCGGCTTCCTGCCCGCGACGGATCCGCGGGTCGTCGGCACGGTGAGCGCCATCGAACGCGAGCTCATGCAGGACGGCTTCGTACTGCGCTACCCGACCGCCGAGGACGGTGCCGTGGACGGGCTGCCCGCTGGTGAGGGCGCCTTCCTGGCCTGCACCTTCTGGCTCGCCGACAACTACGCGCTGTCGGGGCGGGTGCGCGAGGCCCAGGAGCTGTTCGAACGGCTGCTGGCCCTGCGTAACGACGTGGGGCTGCTGGCGGAAGAGTACGACCCGCGGCTGGGGCGCATGGTCGGCAACTTCCCGCAGGCGTTCAGTCATGTGCCGCTGGTCAACACCGCGCGGACGCTGACCGATGCGCTCCGGGGCATGCCGCGCTCCCGAACCGACCGGGCCTACCCACCCGGCCACTTCTTCGGGTAGGAGGTTCGTCGGGTAGGAGGTTCGTCGGGTAGAGGGCTGTTCGGGTAGGAGGCCGCTACCCGACGGCGTTCGAGGGGATCCACGCAGGGACGGGACCGACCGCCCGCCCACGTCCCCCGATACTGGGGGCAGGCCACACCAATGGTGGCAAACAACCAGAGGGGGCAGGACACGTGGCGGGTCGGGTCGCGGTCATCGGCGGTGGGATCGTGGGCTTGGCGGTGGCCCGACGGATCGGACAGATCGATCCGGGCGCCACCGTCACGGTCTTCGAGAAGGAACACGACGTCGCCCGGCATCAGACCGGGCACAACAGCGGGGTGGTCCACGCCGGGCTCTACTACCAGCCCGGCTCGCTGAAGGCGACACTGTGCCGACGCGGTGTCGCGCTGCTCAAGGAGTACTGCGCCGCCCACCGCATCCGCTACGACGAGTGCGGGAAGATCGTCGTAGCGGTTGACACCAGCGAGCTGGGCAGGCTCGCCGACATCGCCGACCGCGCCCACGCCAACGGCGTCCCGGACACGACCATGCTGGACCCGGCCGGCCTGCGCCGCTACGAACCGCATGCCCGTGGGGTGGCCGCGCTGTACTCCCCCACGACCGCGATCGTGGACTACCCGGCCGTGGCCCGGGCGCTGCGGGACGACATCCTGGACGCGGGCGGGTCGGTCCGTACAGGTGCCGAGGTCGTGTCGGTCGAGGAACGCGGCGACGGCGTTCGGCTGGGTCTGCGGATCCGGGGAACGGCCCGGGTGACCCCCAACGGCAGCCGCGCGACCACGTTGAAGGCCGGTGGCACGGTCACGGAGGTGACCGAGACGGCTGGGCCGTTCGACCTTCTCATCGCCTGCGCGGGGCTGCAGTCCGACCAGGTCGCGGCGTTCACCGGGGAAGATCCCTCACCGCAGATCATCCCATTTCGTGGCGACTACTGGCTGCTACGGCCGGAGCGTCGGGGGCTGGTGCGAGGGCTGATCTATCCGGTACCGGACCCGCGGTACCCGTTTCTCGGCATCCATCTGACCAAACGGGTGGACGGCGAGATCCTGGTCGGCCCGAACGCGGTTCTGGCGACTGCCAGGGAAGGATACACGGCCCTGACCGTCGCGGGATCGGACCTGCGCGCGACGCTTGCCTGGCCTGGCTTCCACAAGATGGCCCGCACGCACTGGAAGACCGGAGCACGTGAGATCCTGCGGACGGCCAGCCGGCGCGCGTTCGTCGCGCAGGCCCGCCGGTACGTCCCGCAGCTACAGGCCGCTGACGTCGTGCGGGGGCCGGCCGGCGTACGCGCGCAGGCGGTCGCCCGGGACGGCAGCCTGGTGGACGACTTCGTGTTGTCGATCCGTGGACGGATTGTGCACGTCCGCAACGCGCCATCACCGGGCGCAACCGCGTCTTTGGCCATCGCCGAGCACATCGTCAGTAAGGTCGTCGCGGAACCGGCCGCGTGAACGCGGAGCCACGCAGGCGTGACGCCGCAACCACGACCTGACCCTAAAACGGCGCCTATGAGCCATTGGTCTATCATGACATTCCTGGTCACGTTACGTGATCGGGGGGGCAGCCAGGACGTCGACCGGTTACCGAATGTAAAGTGGTGATGGAGCCAGATGTTCCCTGTTCGTGGCAGACGCCGACGATTGCACCGGCGCCGAACGACGATGGCGGCCGGCATCGCCGTCGTCGGCCTATTGTCCACGCTCGCGGCCTGTCAGGACCCGACGACCCCGACAACCCCGATCGGCAGCCGCAGCCCGGAGGCCACCGGCGCGCCCGCGACACCGGCCCCGGGCGTCCCGACAACGCCCGTGCCGCCGGCTCAACCCGGGGTCACCGCGCCCGACTTCGCCACGTTCGCGAAGTGGAGCAATCCCGCGACGTGGGGCGGCAAGGTCCCCGCCGCGGGTGACGTCGTCACCGTCGCGGCCGGCAAACAGATACTCGTCGATGTCGACCTGCCCAAGCTGGGGGGCTTGGTGGTCAGCGGCGACCTCGCGTTCGCGGACCGGCCGACGACCCTGCGCACGGCCTACGTCATGGTGCACGGACGGTTCTGGATGGGTAGCGAGAAGGCCCCGCTCACCAGCGCCATCAGGCTCATCCTCGACGGCCGCTCGACCGACAACACCATGGGTATGGGCGCGAACGTCCTGGGCTCGATGGGTGGCCGTATCGAGATCCACGGTCGGGATTCCGGGCAGACCTGGACAAAGCTGTCCCAGACGGCCAACGCCGGCGCCACGACCCTCGCGCTCATCGACCCCGTGTCGTGGCGTGCCGGTGATCTCATCGTCGTCGCATCCTCCGACCTCGACGTGAACCACAAGGAACGCGTCACGGTTTCCGGGGTTTCAGCGGACGGCAGGACGGTCACGATCAGCAAGCCGCTGATCCACAAGCACGCGTCGATCGTCACCACGCAGACCTCCGGCGGGCAGACCCGCTCGGTCGAGGAGCGGGCCGAAGTCGGCCTGCTGTCGCACAACATCGTGATCACCGGCCCCGATGACGCGGCGACGACGAAGTTCGGCGGCCACGTCATGATCATGTCCGGTGGCGCGCTGCGCATGTCGAACACCGAACTCATCCACATGGGTCAGCTCGGGGTGCTGGCCCGCTACCCGATCCACTGGCACTGGGCCGGCGACCAGAGCGCGTCGCTGGTGGACAGCATCAGCATCATCGACAGCTTCAACCGCATGGTCACCATCCACCGGACCAACAACGTGCATGTCAACGGGGTGGTGGCCGACGAGACCTACGGTGCCGGTTTCTTCCTCGAAGACCGCGTCGAGGAGGGCAACGTCCTCAGCAACAACCTGGTGATGGGCGTCCGGCAGGTCCCGGCGGGTAGCAAACCGCTACGCGCGTCCGACCAGATCCCGTCGGAATTCTGGATCACCGATCCGAACAACACGCTGAGCGGCAACTCCGCCGCCGGTGGTGACGGCGTGGGCATCTGGTACGACTTCGACATGAACGCGGTCGACGCCGGAAACGCCAGCGACGACGCGATCCACGACGCGGTCGACAAGCCGTTCGGTCTCAATCAGAACAGCACCGCCCACTCACACACCATCCACCCCTCCGATTTCCCGGCGGAGGGCGTGCCAGGTTCGGGAATCAGCGTGGAAGCCTACAACGGCGACTATGCCAAGCGTGGCACCATGATCAATCCGAACGTGTGGAAAAACGAGGGCTTCGGGCTGTGGATCGACGGCGCGCTCACGACCAACAATCCCACCGCCGCGAACAACAGCATTGCCCTCAACTGCCAGGACACCGCCGTCAACAACGGTCTGCTCATCGGCAACAACACCGCCAACAGCGGCAGTGAAACCGGGCACATCCAGGCGCTGATCCGCTTCTACCACGGCCAGTGCGACACGAACGGAACATGGCTCGCCAACTTCAAGCAGGGCGCCGGATCGGATCCCGGGCTTGCGGCCATCAGCGACATCGGCGCAAGCACGTGGGACGCCACCAACCGGGTGAAGAGCCTGAAGTTCTTCGGTGACGGCTACCGCACCCTGTTCGCCAGCAACAGCCCGTACTTCGAAGCCGCGGAGGCCGGTCACGCACACTGGTTCGCCGACCTCGACGGCTCGGTCAAGGGTGACGGCGTGCCGGCAATCATCGACAACAACTCCGCTCTGCTGCGGGCGCCGACAGACAAGACCATCTACAGCCGGGTGGGTCTGGACTACTTCCAGGGCGCGGACTTCGGTACCTGGAGCCCGCTCAACCGCGGCTTCATGCGCCTGCGCTTCGGCCTGGTCGAAGATCACTGGACGTGGAAGCGCGCCGACGGCGTCACCGCCTACAGCGGCACCGTCGGGGTGGTCGAAGGCCAGCGGTACCAGCTGGCTCCTCCGTCCGGTGGAGCGCTCAGCTCGCTCGACTTCGACATCCACGGCACTGATCCCGGCTTTGTCGACCTGGTCATCCCCTGGTCGGGCACGTCCGCGCCCAAGGCCAGCTTCAAGTTCTGGGGGCAGGACGTTGCGGTGAAGATGGCCTCGAGCGTCGCCGGCATCGGCCAGGACGGTCAGTACTTCGTCTCCGGTGGAAACCTCTATCTGCGTATCCAGGTCGGCGGGACGGGCGTGGCCTTCGGCAACGGCGGCGACCTGCGCAGTCTGGCCAACGCGGACCAGTACTGGACCATCGGGTAACTCCACGAGGCAGCCCGCCGGTCGCGCGCGTCATGAATCCGTGCGCGCGACCGGCAACGGCGACGGGGCGTCGCTGATCGCGGCCAGCAGGGGAAGAATGTGCGCACACACCGCGGTGGGGACACCGTGCTCGGCGCCGATCCGAACCACCGCGCCGATCAGGGCCTCATGTTCCAGGGGACGGCCCGCCAACCGGTCGTAAAGCATCGACGTACCCGACCCGGCGGGCTGATTGCGCAGCCGGTCGATGGTCACCTCCGCCAGGTCGGCGGGAACGGCCGCACCGTCGGCGTGGGCGACGGCGACCGCTTCGCGCATGATGCTCACCGCGAGCCGGCCCACATCCGCTCGACGCAACACCTCCAGGCGCCGGCCAGTCAGCGCGGTCAGCGAGTTCGCCGCGGTGTTGGCGGTCAGTTTCGTCCAGGCTGTGACGGCGAAGTCGTCCACCGGTCGCAGCAGCCCGGCACCGGGCAGGACCTCGGCGAAACGGTCGGCGAGAGCACCCGCCGGAACGTGCAGGAACCCGTAATTGTGGTGTTCGACCACGCCGGGCGCGACCGGCTCGGCGTTGATGTAGACGACCGTGGGGAGCACCCGGTCCACGGGGACCACCGCCGCGACCCGCTCGGCGTGGCGGACGCCGTTCTGGGCCACCACGACGATGGTGTCCGGACCGACCAGATGCCTCAACCACGCGAGCGCCGCCGCATTCTGATGGACCTTCGTCGCCAGCAGCACCCAGTCGACCGGGTCGGCCTGCTCGGGTCTGGTCCAGACTGGCAGTTCGGCGCGGAACACCCCGTCCGGGCCCCGGACCACCAGCTCGTCGAACCGTCGACGCGCGCAGAGCTGCACGTCGGCCCCTGCGACCGCCGCTCGGGCGGCGAAGAACCCGCCGACCGCACCCACGCCGACGACAGCCAGCCGTCCCGCCATCAGTGCAGTGTTGCAGCGCACCCGAGCCCGACGCGAGCGAACCGGTTGGGCCGGTGGCGTCATACACCGACGTTTCCATCTGCTGAAATAGCAGGCGTTGTCGATGCACCTGACCGGCCGAGGACGGCGTGACCATGCCACCTGACGCACCGCCGCCTGATCGCAAGGGCTTCGCCGTTGCCTCACACGGCGTGGTCATGGCCCGTGCGGCCGTCCTGTTCCGTGTCCTGATCGGCGTGCTGAGCCTCGCGCAGGTCGCGATCTGGTGGTCGTGGACCTGGGCACACCCGTGGACGCTCGCCGGTCCGCTCGCGGCCGCCGGCTGGACTGTGATCGTCGCGGTCCTCCTCGCCCGCAACGGCCTCGACCCACGCATCAGCTCCCTTGAGCTCGCGTTCGCCGGACCGCTGGCCTGCTTCGGCGCGCTGCTGGTCCCACCCGCGACCGTCGGAGACGCCTCCAACTGGGTCTACGTCACCGTGGGCGGGGTCACCGTGACGGCGGCGTGGTGCCTGCCGGTGCGGGCCGCCGTGCCAGCCGTCGCGAGCGTCGCGGCAGCCTACTGGGCCGGTGCGGCCATGGTGGGGCCGTCGGGTCCGGCCCCCGGCGTGCCGGTGCGCTCCGTGGTGCTGCTCGCGGTCATCACGACAGTCTGGGCGCTTGCCGTGCGCACCTGCCGCGCTCACGCAGCCGACGCCGACATCGACCTCGTCGCGGCGGTACGCCGGTACCGGATCGCCACGATCACCCAATCCCGGACGCAGGACCGCCGGGAACAGGAACGCATCGTTCACGACACGCTCGTCAACACCCTCACCGGAATCGCGATGAACAGCGCGCAACCCCTTGATCCGGTCACGCCTACGCCTACGGCGACGGCGCCGGTACCCACGGCCGATATCCGCAACCGCTGCGCGGATGACCTCGCCGTCCTGGAGACATTCCTCGCCCGGGGGGCATCCCGGGACGGCACGCCGGCAGCGGCAGCGGCGGCGCGGGCGGCGCTGGCCCACGACAGCGGCCGGCTCATCCGCACCGGCCACGAGACCGGGCTGGCCCGCGGCGTCGCCGTCTTCATCGTCTGCTGGCACGCGGCGATGGCGCTGCCCGCCGTCACCATGGCGCAGACCTACCGCTGGCCGCTGGTCTCGCTGGTGGTGTGGCTCGGGCTGGCCGCTCTTGCCGTCCGCACCGTCCCCGCCATGATCAGGCGAGGTCTGCGGGGACGGGAGTCCGCCGGCCTGCTGGGCGCTGCGGTGCTCGCGGAGCTTCTGGTCGGCCTGACCTGCCGTGGGTACAACGTGGTCGGTTTCGCCAACTGGGCACTGCTCGGCGCCGGTTGGCTACTGGTTGCGACGGCGGTGAGCCGTCCGACCCGCGAGGCCCTCCTCGGCGCCACCACGGTGACGGTTCTGGCCACCGTGCTCGCCCTGCGCGAGGTCGGCCCGGTGCCGCTTGCATTGGCGCGGCTGGTCGCGGTGACCTGGGGTCTGTGGGTGCCGGCGCTGGCGGTCACGGTGATCCGCCGCGCCATGGCCGCAGCCGGCCCGACCGTTGCGCGGACCGTGGCGACCGAGGCCGACCGCAGCGCGCTGGAGGTCGCCGCCGCAGCGGTCCGGGCCGACCGCGCCCGCCGGTGGGACATACTCGCGACCCGCACGCTGCCGCTGGTACGGGCGATCGCCGACGGCCTGCTCGACCCGGCCGACGAGGCCGTGCGCAGCCGCTGTGCCGCCCAGGCTGCGACGCTGCGCCGGATGCTGGCCGGAACGACCGCCACGGACCTCGAACATGTGATCGCCTCCGCCGAGCGCCGAGGCCTGCGGGTCGAGACGCAGCTGGCCGGAGACCTGCGTGACGTTCCGGCGCAGGCGCGCAGCGCGATTGCCCGAATAGTCGACGAGTCCCTCGCATCGGTCGCCACAGGTCGAGTTCTGCTCACCGTGCTCGGCGGGACCGACGAGGCACAGGTGTTCGTGTCCTTCCCCGCTCCCGTACAGGCCGTACAGGCCATTCCGATCATCGACCCGGGCTGTCATCTTGACGGCAATCAGGACGGCCACCTTGACGCGCTCGCGGACATGGTGGACGGCCGCGGTTCCCTGGAGCTGCGATGGAGCCGATGACGACACCCGCCGCCCGACCACGACCGATCACTGATCCACTCAGAAGGGACGCACATGCTTGAGAGGGTGAAGTGGTGGGCGCTGCCGGGCCCGGTGGCCCGTGCCCTTACGCCGCAGGTCGGATGATCACTGTCGCGGCCGTCGATGATCACCCCATCGTCCTGCACGGACTCGAGGGGTTACTCGCGGCGACGCCCGACTGCAGACTCGTGGCCAAAGCCGCCAGCATGGCGGAGCTCCTCGCGGGCCCGGGACGCCACGCCGACGTCGTCCTGCTCGATCTCGACCTCGGCGATGGCAGCACCGCGCCGGACAACATCCGATGTCTGGCCGACACCGGCCCCGCCGTGGTCGTCTTCAGCGCGACGGCCGCACCGACCGCGGTCCGCGAAGCCATCCGCGCCGGGGCCTACGGCTTCGTACCCAAGACCGAGACCGTCGACGACCTGGCGACGGCCATCCGGGCTGCGGCGGCCGGCTGCGGCTGGGTGTCGCCCCAGCTCGCCTTCGTCCTGTTGACCGACGACGCGCCCGATCGCCCGACGCTGTCCGCACAGGAACGCGAGGCGCTGCGGCTGTATGCGGGCGGAATGCCCATGAAGTTGGTCAGCAAACGCATGAACGTGGGCACCGAGACCGCCAAGCAGTACATCGAACGGGTCAGGATGAAATACCGCAAGGTCGGCCGGGACGCGACAACCAAGATCGACCTGTACCGCCGGGCGGTGGAAGACGGCTATCTGCAGCCCGACCACGCCGGATGACGCTAGGCGGCGTCCCCACCCTGCCCCCCGCTTCAGGGTGGAAACGCGCCGATCGGAGTCGCTCGGCGACCATCACACAGCCTGGCCCCGACCGCAGGTGGTGTCATGACCCCACAGCTCAGGACGCAGGACCCCCAAATGGGGGACGGGCACGGCGCGTTCCGAACCGGGCGAACAGCGAGCCACCGACGACAGCACAGCCGCCGAGGAGCGTGACCCACAGACCCGGCCCGATGTCGACCGAGATACCCAGGGCGATCCCATCGGGTCGGGAGCCACGCAGGAGCTGGAGCATGTCGACGATCGCCATCAGAACGATCATCGTGCCGGCGACCGCGGAGATGATCCATTCCCAGCCGGTCCGGGCACGGCCGATCAGCACCGCGCCCAGGACGGCGGACAGGACACCGAGCACCAGCGTCGTCCCGCCGTACTGGTCGGCGTCGGTGCCCCTGACCGGAATCGACGCCAACCCGAAGGCGCTGACGGTCGCCCATGTCATGACCGCACCGACGGCGCTGAGGACCCCGGCTGCGAGCACCAGCAGCCCGCCGACCGTCCGGCTCAACCCCGGCCGGGGGCTCGCGGCCATCCTCGTGGCGCCGCCGGCTTCCTGCAGGTGAATCGCGAGCGGCGCGCCCCACAGGTGACGTTCCCGGCCGCCAGCCACCTCGTCCACGGCATCTGTACCGGCGGGGCCCTGCGGGCCGCCGGCGGGGCCTTGCGGGCCGGCAGGGCCCTGCGGTGGCGTGGCGCCGTCGTACGACCGGGCCCAACGCGGATCAGCCGTGCGGGCCATTGCCGCGCGCCGCTCCGCTCGCCACTGCTGGTCGGGTCCGACGTCCGCACCGGTCGGTCGCGATCGGGGGCCGGCATCGGTCGTGCCCCCGCCGGCCGAGCGCTCGGCCGGCGGGGGCACCCATGGACTGCGATCCTGGTCGGACACGCCATCCTCCCCGTACGGTTACCTGCCTACCTTGGGCCTATCACGGGGCCGGGTGCCCACGCCGCAACCGCACGCTCCCGGCAAGCGCGACCAGACCGGCGACCAGGGTCAGGACGAGTCCGGACTCGGGAACCACGCTTATCTGATCGGCTGAAAGGCCGCGGAAGGACGACAACGACGGCGGTCCCGCGACGATGTCCATCGTGGACAGCACCGTGACCCCGGCCGCGAGCACCCGCACGACCAGCCCATCCGCCGCTCCCGTTGGGCGCCCGAGCACGCGCGCGAAACCGATCACCACCAGCAGCGCACCGGCAACCATTGTCACACGACCGTCGCCAACCGTCAGGCCCGAAAACGTGCGGGTCTCCGCCCCGCTGCTCAGGATGCTCCACGGCAACACCGCGCCAGCCCCGGCAGCCACACCAGCGGCGCAGACGACGAGACCGGCAAGCCGCCCGGCCCCTGCGGGTTGGGGCTGCGCGGACCGACCCGCACCGGCGCCGCCACGCTCGAGGTCGGGGACATGTTCGGCAACCGCGCCTTCGAGCGGGGCATCCTGCGCCACGCTCTGCGGGGCGCTCTGCGGGGCGACGGGCCGCTGGGTAACGCCACGTTCGCGAGCGTGAACCTGCCCGGATATCCCTCCCGGTGCCTGGGATCCCATGTCAGGCAGGTGGCCGGCCCGTGGGTCGAGGCTCGATTCCGGTTCGGCTGTCGCCCACTCCCGTGCGCCGGCTGGCCCGGCAGCGGCGTGTTTGGGGTTCCCGGGTGCGCGAAAAGAACCATGAGGGCGCCCTTGTCGGCCGCCGCCGGGATCGGCCGGCTCGTCGGTACGCCCGTGGTACCCGAACTCCGGCTCGGCGTTCGGGTACGCCGGCCGAGAACCGATCACGCCCCGCGGAGCCTCGCTCGGATCGACAGCCGGGACGGATGGGATAGCTGGGGCGGATGGGATAGCTGGGGCAGGCGCAGCGTCGAAGTCCCGATGCGCAGGGAAGGGGTACTGCGGCTCGCGCCCCCGGGTCTGGCGCGGCGTGTCCAGCGGGTCCGGCGCGGCCACGGGTGGCCACGGCATGCCTGGTGGCGGCTGTGGTTGCCGATACCGGGGACGCTCACCCGGACCCCCGTGCGGTCCCACCGCCGGCGATCGCGCCGGTACGGGCCCGTGCGGCCGGGACTGGGGTTGGCTCGGCGGCACAGACGGCTGTGCTCCGGCCTGCGGGTGAGGTGCGGCCTGCGGGTGAGGCGCGGCCTGCCGCTGCGGTCCGGCCTGCGGGTGGGGCGCGGCCTGCGGGTGGGGCGCGGGCATCCGGGATGGCGGTTTGGCGGGCTCAGATCCCGCCTCCGGCGCCGGTGACCGTGCCTGCTGCGGGGAGATCCGCACAGCGGGACGTTCCGGGGAACGAAGTTGCGCCGCCGCGGGCGACCCGCCGCCGGAGGGTTTGGCCGGCCCGGGCGCCGCGCCATCCGATCGACGATCACCTGATACATGATCATCCTGCCTACGATCAACCGCCCGGCGCCCGATCGGTTCCGGGGGTTGGGGCCGCCGATGTTCAGCCTGGCGAGTGTCGACCTGCGGCGGTACCGCGCGCGGCGCTACCGGCGCTACCGGCGCTACCGGCGCGGGTCCAGGTGTCGGACCCGGCGCCGCCGGTCGCACGGGCGCCGGAGTGGCGTTCGGACGGCTGCCCGTGCCGCTTGCGCCCTTCGCGCCGTCAGCATCGGCACGGTCAGGTTCAGGCTGGGAGGTCTGGCCGATCTCCGACCCAGGCCGGGATGGCCCACCGGCACGTTGACCGGTTGACGCCGCCGTCGCACTGGTCGTCGCCTGAGGCGGTTGGGACGCAACCTGGCGCCGGGCCGGCGGCGCCTGGCCGCCGGCGGCGGGACGCGCGTGGGGCGACCCGACCGCACCCCGCGTAGCCGACGACCCAGCGGCACCCGATGAAGCCGGGCTCCCCGGAGACGAGCGATGTGCCCCGGACTGTCCACGCGGGTCTGGCGCGCCTGCCCGGCGAGGCCCGGGCGTCTCGCTCGACTGGGCCGGCTCATCCGCGGGACGCACCGATGGACTCTGCGGGCGCATCGCCCGGGACGGGGTCTGCGCCGGCGACGCCCCGGCCTCCCCGCCGGCATCGTCGTCCCGGTCTGTTTCGCGAGGCCGCCGTGCCGGCTGTTCGGTCATTGCACACGCTCCCGGGTCAGCTGGGCCGGGTCGGGGTCCGGCGAGTGGCCCAGGGACATAGTGGTCGACGCCGGAAACTGCCCGCAAACTGCCACAGCCCCGATCCGGCTGTGCCATGCGTTCGCCTGGCCAGCGCGTGCGCCCTGACCAGCCAGTGTGCCTGGACGGAACGGACAGAGCGCAGGTGTCCGCCCGACCCGGGCCCCCCATCATCGTGCCGCAGACACTACGGGCTGGTCCGCACCTCCGCGGATCGCGGCCAACCCCAGAGCGCTGCGGCGCCGACCACTATGGCTAGACTTCCTCCCCGATACGGTGCACCCGGATGGTGTTGGTCATCCCGGCCACACCCGGCGGTGTCCCCGCGACGACGACAACCAGCTCACCGGGCCGACAACGCTCCAGCTGCACCAGTGCGTTGTCGACCTGCCGGACCATCTCGTCGGTGCTGTGCGCGAACGGGACCAGGAAGGTCTCGACGCCCCACAGCAGCGCCAGCTGGCTGCGGACGGCCGGCACCGGCGTGAAGGCCAACAGCGGGATGGGGCTGCGGTACCGCGCGAGACGGCGCGCTGTGTCCCCGCTCTGGGTGAACGCGACGAGGTAGCGGGCACCCATGGCTCCGCCGACGTTCGCGGCGGCCTCGGCCAGCGCCCCGCCGACCGTGCGTGGGCGGGTCCGCAGCGGCGGAATCCGAGAAAGATCAACCTCGACCGTCTCGATGATCCGTGCCATCGTGGAGACTGCCTCAATGGGGTAGTCACCGACGCTGGTCTCCGCCGACAGCATGATCGCGTCGGCACCGTCGAGGACGGCATTGGCGCAGTCGCTGGCCTCGGCACGGGTGGGCCGGGGGGCGTGGACCATCGACTCCAGCACCTGGGTGGCCACGATCACCGGCTTCGCACGCTCGCGCGCCCATGACACGGCGCGTTTCTGGACCAGCGGCACGACCTGCAAC
This sequence comes from Protofrankia sp. Cas8, assembly GCF_963555845.1. Taxonomy (NCBI): domain Bacteria; kingdom Bacillati; phylum Actinomycetota; class Actinomycetes; order Frankiales; family Frankiaceae; genus Protofrankia; species Protofrankia sp. Cas8. Next base: position 16,492 of record NZ_CAUVXI010000105.1, read on the forward strand.
GGCATTTCCACGCCGAGGTCACCACGGGCGATCATCAGGCCGTCGAACGCTTCGACGATCTCCTCGAGCTGGTCGACTGCCTGCGGCTTCTCAATCTTGGCGAGGACGGGGAGGCGCACGCCGACCTCGTCCATCACCGCTCGAACCTTTTCGATGTCGGCGGCCGACCGGACAAACGACAGAGCGATCATGTCGGCAGGCAGACCGAGCCCGAAGCGGAGGTCCTCGGTGTCCTTGTCGGTCAACGCGGGCACCCCGAGGGCTGCGCCCGGGATGTTCATCCCCTTGTGATCGCTGACCGGACCACCGATGGAGACCGTGGTGTGGACGTCGGTGCCGACCACGTCGGTGACGTCAAGCACCAGCCGGCCGTCGTCGACGAGGATGTGGTCACCCTTGGTGACGTCGGCGGTCAGCCCTGAGAACGTCGTTCCAACCCGATGCTGATCACCGACGACGTCATCAGTGGTAATCGTGAACTGTTGGCCGGGCAGCAGGGTGACCTGCCCGGACCCGAACTTCCCTAGCCTGATCTTCGGCCCCTGAAGATCGACAAGGATGCCGACACTGCGTCCGGCAGCGTCAGCAGCGGCGCGGATGCGCAGGTAGGTCTCGGCATGTTGGTCGTGGGAGCCATGGGAGAGGTTGAGACGGGCGATGTCCATACCGGCTTCGACCAGCGCCCGGATCATGTCTGGTGAGCTGGTGGCAGGACCGAGTGTACACACAATTTTCGCGCGACGAGACACGGGATAAGCCTAGGAAATGATGCCGGGGGCTTGGACACCGCCCCCACTATCGACTGAACGACACCCGGAACCTTTTACGTCTACAGGAAATAGGACCCAGCCGCGCCACAAGCTGCGGTACGTGGTGCGACGGCGTACGGTCGACGTGTCCGCACCGCTGCGCAGCGCGTGGATACCGAACCGGACCAGGGCGTCGGCAAGGGAGCCGAGCGATCCCTACGAAGAGCTCTCCAATGGGTGCACAGGCCGGCAGGTCCAGGTAACTTCCCAGGTCACGGTGGGCAGACAGATGAGCGAAAACCCGGCGATCCACCGCCATCCATCCGGCGATGTGGACATCGCCCTCCCGCATGACGACCCCGACGCGACCGCGGTGAACGGTGACGACAGCTCGGATGAGCCGCTTCCCGACAGCGGAAGGGGACGCCCGGCGTAGGCACGCCGGCGATCCGCGCGTCGACCACGTGACGCCGTTGGTCCCGGGGCAACGGCCCGGACAACACCTGTGAAATGACCCGGATGGTCCGCGGGTGAAATCAGGCACACATGTGTGAAAACACCGCCCGACGTGACCGACGCTGCCCGGGCGCGGTTCAGCCGACGGCCGCGGTTTCCTGTTCGCCGCGATTGCCGGCGGTCGGGCCCTCGACCGCCGGCGCTGGAGCCTGGCCTTCGAACTGAGTGCGGTACAGCTCCGCGTACAGGCCGCCGCTGGCCAGCAGCTGGGAGTGCCGCCCGCTCTCGACTACCCGTCCACCGTCGATCACTAGAATCCGGTCGGC
>NZ_CAUVXI010000106.1:0-3923 GCF_963555845.1 Protofrankia sp. Cas8
GAACCCCAGTCCGAAAGCCAGGAACAAACCCAGATCCTGATCGCTCGCCGGGGTGCCGACCTGTGCCCCACGGCTGAAGGCAACGGCCAGCAGACCGATTCCCGCGACCATGCATGCCATGCCGCGCCAGCCGACCCGACTGATCCGCTCTCCCAGGAACCGCTGGGCCAGCAGCGAGAACACCACCATGTCGCCCGCCATGAGCGGAGCGACAAGGGCGACCGGTGCCACCGAAAGCGCCAGTACCTCCAGCAGGAACGACCCCGCTTCGACGGCGAGTCCGAGCAACCACAGCGGTCGCAATACGAGACGTAGCAGCAGGCCAAGCCCCAGCCCGCCACCGGGTGGGGCCTGGCGCGCCGCAACGGCCTGGATGAGCGGGGCCGTCCCGTACAGCGCTGCCGACACAACGGCAACCGGGACGCCGATGACAAGCGCGTCGCTCACACGTCTTCCATGATCCGGTTCGGGTTCGGGTTCGGGTTCGTGCTGTACGGAATCAGGCCGTCACCAGCCATTGGCCAACTCAACCTGGCTGAGCGCGCCGCCGAATGCCTGCTCCCACGCCTCCGGCGTCCCGACCACGCGCACCGACGGTGGCTTGGTGCGGTCGAGGGCCGCCAGCACTGAACGGCGCAAGGATGCCGCATCGGCGGAGGTGACGTCCGCCCGGCCCCGGTCGAGCTCAAGCTGCAGGTTGTCCCGGCCGTGGCCAGGCACGACATCCAACAGCATCAGATCACGACCGATGACCCGCGCCTCGCTACAGGTGTCACCCGACGATGTGACAACAAGATCACTCGCTGCCATCAATGCGGGAATTCGGTCGGTAAAACCGAACGGGACGACCTGCGGGTGCGTGTTCGCGAGCTCTCGCAGGCGGCCAGCGAGCGAGACGTTGCGTCCAGCGACCACGAGTACCCAGACGCCGGCCTCGGCAAGGGCCCGAGCGCCCTCGACCACCGGCCCGAGACCCCAGGAACCCGACATCAACAGCACACACCGTGCATCGGCGGGGATCTCGAAGGCCTCGCGGGCCGCCTCCTGCGTCGGTGGATCGTAGAACGGCTGACGGACCGGCGTGGGCACCACAGCGATCCTCGCGTCCGGATGGAAGCGCCGGACGAACCGTGCGGCCGTGGTAGATGTGACCAGGTACAGGTCGGTGTTCTCATGTACCCACAGCCGGTGGACGCAGACATCCGTGCAGAAGACCGCGGTCACCATCCGGGAATGTTCGGACTTGACCCTGCTGGCTGCGGCAGCCCCGGTGGCGAAGATTGACAACAACAACTCCACTGACTGGTAGCGCAGTTCCGTGCGGAGCTTGGGTACGAGAAAACGCGACGATGCCGCCTCGATCGCCTTTGACAGTCCGCCACCGGGACGCATCTGCGAGAAGTGCACAGCGTCATACAGCCCGGGGACGGCCAGCATCCCGCGAAAGACGCCCTCACCCGCCGACCCGGCCCGGCCGCCCATCATGCGCAGGGAGTCCAATGTGCGGGTGGAGAACCCGCGCAGGGCCAACGAGTGCGCGCATGCCTGGGCCATGACGTCATGGCCCATCCCGAGCGAACCCGACAGCAACAGCGCCCGCCGGTCAGGCTGCCCTCCCCGGTTCGCCGGGGACTCCGTCACCTCGTCCGCGTGATCGCCCACCATGCTCTACTCGGCGGAGGCTGGGACGCCAACCCCGTCGGCCCGCCGGGCGGGCACCGACACCGGCTGCTCGCTGCTGGCCTGCCGGTCCGCCAGGTACCACTCGACGTACTGTCTGACGCCGTCGGCGAAGCGGGTGGTCGGCCGCCAGCCCAGCAGCGCCTGGGCCTTTGCGTTCGATACGGACCGACCCCGGAAGTCACCCGGACGGGCCGGGATGTGTTCGATCTCGACGCCCGGGAAGTGGTCCCGGACCGCCTGCGCCATGGCCAGCACGCTGACGCGCTCGTCACCCTCAAGGGCGATCGTCTCATTGCGCGCCGCGTCGTCCATGGCAAGCACGTGCGCATTCGCGAGGTCACGGACGAAGACGTAGTTACGGAACTGCTGCCCGTCGCCGGCGACGGTGAGGGGCTCCCCGTCGATCGCCTTACGCAGGAAGCGGGCCAGGACCAGCTCATCGCGCATGCCGGGACCGTACGGGATGCCGTACCGCAGGATCGTGAAGTCCACGCCGTAGGTCTGCTGGTAACTGTGCAGTAGCAGCTCCGCTGCGATCTTGGTCGAGGTGTAGACGTGGCCGGCGCGGTTCATCGCCAACTCCGCGTCTTCGGTCAGCGCTTGTGGATCATCCAGATCACCGCCGCTCGCCCCATACACCCAGACTGTGCTCGCGAACAGAACCCGGCGCACTCCGGTGATGCGTGCGGCCTCGCACACGTTGGCCGTGCCCTCGACGTTGAGCCGCACCGTCCGGATCGGATCGGCAAAGGCATGATCAACGTTGGACATGCCCGCGAGGTGGAAAACCATGTCACAGTCAGCAAACACTGAGGTAACCGAGGGGAGGTCCAGGACGTCGACGATCCGGTGATCGGCGCGCGGGTCCGCCACGTGCGCATGCAGATCTACCGAGATCACGTCATGGCCGGCGTCCAGGAGCCGGTCCACCAGGTGGGCTCCGATGAAACCGGAACCTCCAGTGACGGTTATACGCATAGGTCATCCGTCCAAGATCGTCAGGTTTGGGGTCGGATCATGTAGTCAGAGATGGTGGGATCGGATCCCCCGGTCAGATCGCGACCGTGAGGGCCTCGACGGCGGACGCCAGTGACACCAGCACATGATCCACCTCCGCTGCGGTCATATCCGAATGGACAGGAAGGCATACGTGCCGGGCGCACACGTCCTGCGCGACCGGGTGATTACCCCGAGCATAGGACTCGAACGCCGGTTGCTCGTGCAGAGGCGCCTCGTACACCTCACCCGACAGCGACACGCCGTGACGCTCTTTCAGCTCCTTCTTCAGCCGCACCCGGTCGATGCCCGGCCGCAGGAGCGCGAGGTACTTGTAGTAGTTGCTGCGGCCGCCCGCTGGTACCAGAATCGGCTCGAGTGCCTCGATCTGACCGAGTCCCGCCGTATAAGCGGCGGCGGCGGCGTTACGACTGTCAAGAAACTCGGGCAACCGGCGGAGATGCACCAAGCCGGTGACGGCATGCAGTTCACTCATCCGCCAGGCGTAACCCTGCTTGATGTGGACGTTGCCGAGGAATCCGGCCTTCCCCTGATCCCGGAATATCACCGCCTCGTCCCGCACCCGCTCGTCGGCGGTGAGGATCATCCCGCCCTCACCACTGGTGATGACCTTCGTGGGATAGAACGAGAACGCCCCGGCCACACCGAACGAACCCGCGTAGCGGCCTTCATGGCTCGAACCATGCGCATGGGCGGCGTCCTCCACCAGGAGGATGCCGCGCTCGTCGCACAGCGCCCGGATGTCGTCGACCTCGGGAGTGATCAACCCCCCGATGTGGACCAGGACCACCGCACGCGTGCGAGGCGTGAGCGCGGCGGCCACTGTCGCAGCGCTCAGGGCAAACGTCTCGGCATCCACATCCGCAAAGATCAGATTCGCGCCGGCCCGCAGAACCGCGAAACCGGTCGCCGCAAACGTGTTCGTCGGCACGACGACATCCGCATCCGCCACCTCGACGGTACGGAGGATGATCTCAAGAGCAGCGGTGCCGCTGCTGACCGCGACGGCAAAAGGGGCACCGTGAGCCGCGGCGAACGCGGCTTCGAACTCCTTCGTATGCGCGCCGAGCGTCAGCGCTCCGCTAGCCAGGATCTCCGACGTCAAGGACGCGATCTCCGCGCGATCGGCTTCGGGGAAGACGATCCGCGCCGCTGGAACCTGCACCTGCACACCCCCTTCGGGCCGCAACACATCGGTGTTCACGACCGTCTCCGGTCCGGAC
>NZ_CAUVXI010000106.1:4237-5864 GCF_963555845.1 Protofrankia sp. Cas8
ACTGCGCAGAGCGACGCTACCGGGTCACCTGCCGGAAAGCCGGCAGGATCATTCTGATCCGCGACACCTTCCATGATCCCTTCCTGGAACGGCGACCCGAGGGTCGCCGGGCAGCCCGGGAATGACCACCAGGATCCCGGTTTACACCCCGCTTGTGACCAGAAAACAAGATAGACCATTGCCACCCAAATCCACCTGGACATCGTGGGGCATGTCACCTGATGACCCAGATAGTCCACCGTGAACACGTGGATGAATCACAACGATGCAACTATTACCCAACGCGCCGAAAATGGGCGCGTTTGACAGTTTCACGACGACCGGTGGACACCTTGACGGCGCGACTGCCCAGATCCCAATACGCAGCGGCCGCCGGGTTCCCAGGACCGGCACCCGGGAAGGAACTGCAACGTGACACAGGACAAGATCATTCGAGATCTCGCCGGAGTGGTCGGCCTTGTCGACAAGGTGGAGCCCTTCATCGAGCTCCAGGACACGGCCACCCGTGACGAAGCCGCTCGCGAGATGCGCAACGCGGGTGTGCGCTACGCCCGGGTCGTGCACCTCGAAGCCGACCTCATCCGCTCCTCGATCATCACTGTGGCGGACCTCGGCAAGGTCCCCGACCCGGCCCGACCGCTGGCAGGCGTGATCGACACCTTCCTACCTGAAATCTTCCTGGACTGGCGTGACTTTCTCACCACCGCGGTCAACGAGTCCCTGCGCGATGCGCCTGCGGGCACGACGATCACGGTCGAAGACGAGGGTCGGCCGCTCGGCGTCATCCCGGCCACCACCATCGAGGCATTCATCAACACCGGCGGTGGATGACCTGCGAACACCGCTCACAGCGACGCCGGGTACCCGCGCTCCGGCCCCGCTCCTTGATCCACGTCCCTGTTGCCAGGCGCTCTATGAGCGCCCGGATACGGCTTCGTGGAAGGTCAGTTCGGACGCTGTGTCGTCATAGAGAAGCCAGCACGACGGCTTGCCCCGCGCCGGACCGACATTGACAAGCAGGCGCCGCGCACTGCCCGGATCAACCGGGATCGCCATCCCCGGGGTGACCGGCCAACGCCGCGCCAGCACCGCGCCGGCCGGGTCGGTCGGGTCGGTCGGGTCGGCCGGCTCCCCGAGCGAGAGCAGGTCCAGAAGCAGCACCTGGTGGGAGTGGCCGACCATCAGGATCGGGACGTCGGGCAGCTGCGCGAACCGGGGGTAGGCCACCGTGGGCCATCCGGGACGAGTTGGCCCGTGGTCCCAGGAAAACTGGTGACCGTGCATTGCGGTGGCAGCCCCGATCATGCGGGTTTCGGGTGCGGCAAGTAGAACATCAAGATCTCCGGCAGTCTGCTCATCCCGCAGCAGATCGCGGATCCGCCATTCCTGGTTGCCGAGAACCAGATCGACGCCGGCCAACTCGCGCCACAGTCTCGGATCCGATTCCACCACGTCGGTGAGGTCCCGCCGAGTGGTGCTGTCATGGCTACGCCATGGCACCTTGGCGTCGAGGTAGTCGCCGAGACATACGATCCGGTCGGCCCCGCGACGCTGCGCATCGTCCAGCACCCGCCGCCACGCCTTGCGTTTGCCGTGCAGGTCCGCCACGACCGCATATCGCATAGGA
>NZ_CAUVXI010000106.1:6227-7076 GCF_963555845.1 Protofrankia sp. Cas8
CCACCATCCGCCGCCGTTGTCCGTCCTGTCATTCTCCCTCCGCCACGCCGCTCAGCGGGTCTCCGCCGGATATGTCCCTCCTTGGCAGTAAGGGACAAAACGGAGAACACAGTCATTTATCACCTAGTTCACCCAGACGCCACTCAGGCAACAGTTACACCAGGTGAGCAAATCAAACGATCATAGCGATCGGGACCGTCCCGGCCAGCTGGCCAACCCGGCTCGGGTCAAACTGGATTACGACACCGTCCAGCACCGCATATCCGGAATGGCAGAACTGACATGGCAGACAGATCATGAACATCGAGACTCCTGGATGGTTCCGCGCCGCACTCGAGCGACGGCCCGAGCGGCACACGACCCAGGTCGACGGATGCCGGATCAGCTACCGGTGCTGGGGGAAGCGCGACCGCCCGGGAATCGTTCTCGTGCACGGCGGGGGCGGACATGCGGGCTGGTGGGACCACATCGCACCACTGATCGACGGCGAGTACCGGGTCGTCGCCATCGACATGTCCGGCCATGGCGACAGCGGGCGCCGCGATGAGTACAACCTCACCAGCTGGGCCGCTGAGATCGTCAGCGTGGCGGCGCACGCCGGCCTTAGCGGCACGCCGATCATCATCGGACACAGCATGGGCGGCTGGGCATCGATCATGGCCGCGGCGGAGCACCCCGAAAAGATCGGCGGCATAATAATCATCGATGCTCCGGTCGCCGATGTCACTCCGGAGGAACGGGCCGCCCGCGAACGGACTGCATTCGGGCCACTTCGCGTCTACCCGACCGTGACCGACGCCCTGGCCCGGTTCAGAACCGTACCGGACCAGCCGAACATGCTGCCCTACG
>NZ_CAUVXI010000106.1:7664-19052 GCF_963555845.1 Protofrankia sp. Cas8
AACCACGTGGCGCGGACGTCCATGGGTGCGGTCGAGGGAGGCTGGACCTGGAAATTTGATCCGGGCATTTTCCGGGGACGCCGGCCGTCGCCGCAGATTCTCAAGGAGGTCCGCTGCCGCGTCGCGCTGTTCCGGGCCGAGCACGGTCTGATAACACCGGATATCGGCACCGAGATGTACGAGCTGCTGGGGCGGGTCGCGCCGGTTATCGAAATCCCGCTGGCGGGGCATCATGTCATGCTGGACCAGCCCCTACTGCTGGTTACCGGCATTCGGACGTTGCTGGCCGACTGGCAGCATTCGGTGCCCCAGACCCGACCGAAGGCCCAGGCGACCACCGCATAGGCCGGGCGACCGACGGCAGCGTACCGGTCGCCCGACGGCCCGGTGAACCCGGCGGTAGTCACCGGGAATGACCGGATGCCGCCGTGTCCTGCGAACGGCGTGCGGGGATCAGGCCTGCGCCCGCGTCTGAGTCCTGCGGATGTACGCCCGCCATCTCCGCGTCGTCGAGCCCGGGTTGTGCCCTGCGGCCGGGCCCCGCCATGAAGGATGCGACCAGGGCGATCAACAGCATCGTGATCGAGAACACGAAGGCGGCGACGAGACCATCCGAGAACGGCCCAGAGATCAAGTTGGGAAAAAAGGCCCGGCCGGTCACGTAGGCGCCCGAGTCGGGCAGAGCTGACAGCGTCTGCGGCCCGAGGATCTGCTCCATCGGGTTGTACCCGAGAAAGGCCGAGAACAGCACCCCGATCGGCGGGAGTGCGGATGCCGCCTGCGCGGTCGATGCCGGCACACCCTGGTCCACGAGACCGTTGAGCATGGTCGACGGCAGGCTGCGGGAAAGCCCGATGACGATCAGAGTGAACGACAGGCCTATCGAAAGAACGAACGCGGCGTTCTGGAACGTGGCAGCCATACCCGCGCCGACTCCCCGGGTGTTCGCCGGCAATCCGTTCATCACATCGGCCCGGTTCGGCGAGGAGAACAGGCCGGTACCGACGCCGTTGACCAGCAGGATCAACGCGAACACCGGATAGGAGAAGTTCACCGGGATGGACATGAACAACGCGAAGCTCACAATGACGATCGCCAGGCCGCCCACCGTGAACATCCGGGCGCCGAAACGGTCGGACAGCACCCCGGCAATCGGTGCGGCCACCAGGAAGCCGACCGTCAACGGAACCAGGTAAATTCCCGCCCACAGCGGGGTGTCGGTGAAACTGTAGCCGTGCTGGGGCAGCCAGATTCCCTGTAGCCAGATGAGGAGGACGAACTGGAGCCCACCGCGACCGAGTGACGCCAGCAGGTTTGCCACGTTGCCGGCGGAGAACGACCGGATCCGGAACAGACTCAGATGGAACAGCGGTTCGACCACCGTCGACTCGATGATCGTGAACACAACCAGCGTGACCACGCCACCGATCACCGCGGCGAGCACCCAGGGGTTGGTCCAGCCCATCGTGTGCCCGCCGTAAGGCTGAATGCCGTAGGTGATGCCGACGAGCAGCGCGATCAGCCCGACGGCGAACGTGATATTCCCCCACCAGTCCATCGTCGTGCGTCGGCGCACACCGCTGTCCTGGAGGCTCGTATAGGCCCAGAAGGTACCCAGAACCCCGAACGGTACCGACACCAGGAAGACGCAGTGCCAGCTGATCGGGGCAAGCAGGCCACCGAGCAACAGGCCCAGGAACGTGCCGGAGATGCCGGCGACCACGTTTATACCCAACGCCAAACCACGCTGGCGGGCCGGAAAGGCGTCGGTCAGGATCGCCGTGGAGTTCGCGAAGAGGAACGCCCCGCCCACGCCCTGCACAATCCGCCAGCCGATCAGCCAGAGAGCGGCCGCAGTGCCGTGCATCCAGGTGACGGCCAGCAGGATCGAGGAGACGGTGAAGATCGCAAAACCCAGGTTGTACATACGGACGCGGCCGTACATGTCGCCGAGCCGTCCGAACGTCACCACCAGCACAGCGGTGACGACGAGGAAGCCCATCATCATCCACAGCAGGTAACTGGTGTTACCCGGGCTCAGCGGGTTGATGTCGATCCCACGGAAGATCTCCGGCAGGGCGATCAGAACGATCGATCCGTTCACCGTCGCCATCAGGAGACCGAGCGTGGTATTGGACAGGGCGATCCACTTGTAGCGGGGACCTGGTACAGGGGATTGATCAGCCGCAGGCGGCAGCCGATCAATCCCGATATCATCCGAAATTCGTTGTCTGACGCGATCTGAGTCCGGCACCTGACAGCCCTCCGCGAACACCACTCGCCTCACCCGAAAACTTGCTTAGTAAGACTAAGCAAGTGACGCCCAACGTGACAGAGCAGCAAGTGTGAGATTGGCCTTAGAGCAACCGGCGACAGGGGCCTGACGCACAAAAAGACTAAATCGAGAATACCGACAGATAAGGGAAATATAGTCCAAAATAAACTGAGAGCATGATAATCCGGCAAAAGCGATGGGCTCCCGCGAAGTTCTTCGCGGGAGCCCATCGGGCCATACAGCGCCGAGTCAGGTACAGCAGCCACCGCCGCAGCAGGCGCCACCCGACGGGGCAGGCAGCAGCGAAGCCGACCCGGAAGCCGGCGACGAACCCGCGCGGGTCACCGCGACCGCGGTGAACACCCGACTGGTCTCGGCGTGACCAGTCGGACACGGCGTGCTAACAGCGGCTGTTTCGGTGATGCCACGTCGCACCTCGAAGCTGGTGTCGCAGGTACGACAACGGTATTCATAGGCAGGCACGCTCTCAGCCTACGTCGAACGGCCTATGTAGACCGGCCTGCATCGAACACGCGATCCGGTGGTCAGCCGAAGCGAACCGGCTGGCCGGTAGCCTCCAGGACCGACAGCCAGAGGTCGCCGGCGGGATCAACCTGACTGCGGTGACTGATAGCCAGCGGAATCGGGACGTGCACGAACCTGCGACGCCACCGACCGACCACCATCTCGGTACGGCCGGACATCGCCGCGTGGACCGCGGCGTGCGCCAGCCGGATGCAGTACACGCTGTCGTAGGGATTGGCCGGTACGCTGCGGATCACATAACTCGGATCGATGTATTTCAGATTCAGCTCGATGTCCACCGCGCCGAAATGTTCCGTGACCCGCCTGGTCAGGAGCTGGCCGACGTCCCGGAGCTTGATGTTGCCCGAGGCGTCGCTGCCCTGCGGCGCCCGGCCCTGCTCCTCCTGCGCGAGAAGTTCCTGGCCGGCGCCTTCCGCGACGACGACGACGGCATGGCCCCGCTCCTCGACCCGCCTGTGCAGGAAGTTCAGGAGCCCACCGTCACCGTCAAAAGCGAAGGGCACTTCAGGGATGAGCACCACGTCCGCGTCGCTGTTCGCCAGCGACGCGTAACAGGCCAGAAATCCCGAATGCCGGCCCATGAGCTTCACCACGCCGACGCCGTTGGGCGAGGACGTCGCCTCGACGTGCGCAGCCCGTATCGACTCGGCCGCCTTCCCGAACGCCGTCTGAAAACCAAAGCTCTGGTCGATGTAGGGAATGTCGTTGTCGATCGTCTTCGGGACGCCGACAATAGCGATCTTGTCACCTCGTTCGCGCGCGATCCGGGCAAGCTCAAGCGCGCCGCGCAGCGAGCCGTCACCGCCGACGACGAACAGAATGGTGATGCTCATCCGTTCCAGGCAGTCAACGATCTCCTCCGGGTCCTGTTGCCCGCGTGAGGTTCCGAGGATTGTTCCACCGTTCTCGTTGATGGTGCCGACGAGCTCGGGGGTCAGGTCCAGGACACTGTGGCCGTACTGGGCGATGAACCCCTGGTATCCGTTGCGGAAACCGAAGATTCTGGTGACGCCGTAGTGCGAGGTCAATTCGAACACCAGGCCACGGATGACGTCGTTCAGACCGGGACACAACCCACCACAGGTGACAATTCCGACCCGGGTCTTGGACGGATCAAAGAAAATCTTTCGCCGGGGCCCGGCCGGCTCGAATCCGGGGAGAGCGTCGACGGGCATATCACGTTGTGCAACCATGGACAACGTGTCGTCGAGAAGAACACGGTCATCCTCGTCCACATAATGCTGGGTCGTTCGCTTGTCACCGATCAACGGCGCCAGCGGCGACGTGATCCGACAGGGCCCCAGCGTCCTTACGGAAAGATCTGGACCATCAGCCATCAGTAACGCATCCCTGGGACCGCCGCCGACGCAAGCGGGAGGGAGCCGGGAGCTCTCGACTCCGCCCGGTGACCGCGCCGTTCCCGGCCAGCCGGCGGACCAGCCCGGTTACCGACGTGAAACAGAGATTTCCGGGTGGGACACACCACGATTGTCAAATCTCCTTTCTCGCCCACTCGTGTCAAACAGTACCGGCCAGGTCGCCAACCCCGATGACTTGGATCGTGAACCCGCCCGAATGGTGCGCCAACCGAAACCCGTGCTTTACCGGCCGGACATGCCACGAACCCGGGTCAGCCCGACCGGCACCGCCGGTCGGCGTCGGCTCAGCGACCAGCCGCAGGTCGTCGTCGGTGTTCATGCCGCCGCCGGACGCGACCGCCCCGGTCAGCCCGGCGTGGCGACGTGCCCCAAACCCGCAAAGAGTGAGATCGATTACTGAACGTTCGCTGGACGATGCCGACCGGACGCCGCCCGCGGGTACCGACACGTCATCCGGTCATCCTTCGGTGAGGGAATCGGGGCGGGAAACGGAGAACGCTGATCCGGTCGCGGTCACCGGCGTCCCACCGACTGCCGCGGTCGCGCGGTCGGGTGCGGGCAACCGTTCGGCGATGAGCAGGGCGAGGTCGTCGTGCAGCTTCCCGCCGACATGACGGTGCAGATGAGCAACCAACGCGTCCAGCGCCGTGTCAAGAGTGACCGCTGTCAGCTCCGCAAGGTGGTCATTGAGGCTGAAAAACGCCCGCCTGCTGTCACGTGCCTCGATCAGGCCGTCGGTGAACAGCAGCAACCGGTCACCCGGAGCCCAGCTGCTGATGGTCGCCGTGAAGTCCTCGGCAATACCCAGCGGGGGGCTGGGATCGATGATCGCCAGCGGGTACGCCGACTCTCCGGACAACAGGATCGGCGGTGGATGCCCAGCAGAGATCAACCGCAACGTCCCGTCCGAATGGATGTCGACGAGCAGGGCCGTGACAAAGTCCTCGGCGCCCGCTTCTCGCGAAACCGCCCGGGCGCAGGCCCCGGCAATCCCCTCGAGCTCCGGGTGGTTGGCGGCTCCCTCACGGAACGCACCCAGGACGACCGTGGTCAGCCGGACCGCGGGTAGGCCTTTGCCCTTCACATCCCCGATGATCATTCGGGTGCCGCCCGATGCGGTCACGACCTCGTAGAGGTCCCCACCGACAAGGGTCTCGGCCGCGGCGGACAGGTATCGAGCGGCGAACGCGACCCCGTTGACGGTGGCGGGTACCACCGGTAGCAGCGCGCGTTGGGCCACCTCGGCCACGACGCGGACGCGTCCCAGCTCCCGTTCCCTGTGCTGCCTTGTCACCGCAACGTAGACCGCAACCGCGGCCTGGACGGTGACCAGCACGCACGCGGCGACATGCTGCCCGGTACCGAACCGATGGTCCCACGTGCCCGATGCCACGGCAGCGGCAACCGCCGCGAGCCCGACGGCAACGGTGACCACCGTTGAGCCGGTAGCGGAGGCGATCAAGGGCACCAGCCCGTAGAAGCCGGTCAGGTTGATCCCGGGGATGACGACATCGGCGACCACGAGCAGGCCCAGCAGGCCGGGCAGACCTCCGTCAGCCGCCACGACCGCGCTTCCACGTGTCCGCATTGTCCTCATCATGCCCACAACCAACGAACGAGGAAGCGCCGTTGACCACAATACGACCACCAGTGGAACGCTACTTGTGCCGCGGCTCCCACCAAAACCGCGAGGGCGTCCCGGACCGCCATCCACCGGTGGGAGGGGAGGATCCGCGGGTGGGAGAGGATCGGCCCGTGCAGGGGACAGAACGGCCACGGCAAGGCGTGGATGACCGGGACAGCCAGGTCGCTCACGAACAGTGGCGGACCGTCCGACGGTTCCTCAACAGCCACCGCCACCGGCTGACCCGGCTCGCCGGTGAGCTGTACCCGCTGTCGGCACGGGTGGCTGGTACACCCCTGCTCGCGCCGCCGGGGTGGATCCCGGACCGGGCCGTCCCCCTGGCAGAGGTCGAGGTGGGGTGGACAACCGACGTGGCGCCGGGCGAGGTCAACGGAACCGAACCCGAGACCGCGGCCCTGCGAGCGAGCCCGCCACCAACGGTGACCCGAACCCCCGCGCCGCCGCAAACGGGAGAACCGGGACAACAGGGACAACCGTTCGCCACCTACGCCCACGCGCTGACTGCGCTCGACCCACCTCGGTTGCTGGAGAACCGCACGACCTACCGGCTCGTCGGCCTCGAACCGCCCGCCGGCGGGAGCCCGTGGCGCCTGATGTTCGCCCCGGGTTCCTACTTCGACGTCATCAACATCTGCGAAGCCGCCGCGCACGAACTTGCCGGGGCCGTCCTGGCCAGGGTCACCGACGTGGGATCGGCACCGCCGCCCGGCGAAATGTCCGGTGAGATGTCCGGTGAGATGTCCGGTGAGATGTCCGGCGGGTCACGACCGGTCCTTCCGCCTGTCAGCTGGCCGGAACTGCCGTGGCGCCAGCTCATCGGCGACCCGTTCGACGGCGGGCGGCGCCCGCTGCTCCCAGCGATCAGTACCCTGGTACTGCGCCGTGACCCCACATCAGGACAGGCGAGCTTCCCGCTGCACTGGCGGGACCCGACCAAGGTCGCCAGCGGGGGCGGGCTCTACCAGGTGATGCCCGTCGGCATGTTCCAGCCGTCCGCGGACGCGGCCTGGAACGAGGCCAACGACCTTGACCTGTGGCGGGCAACCGTCCGGGAGCTGTCCGAGGAACTGCTCGGCACGGACGAGTCCTACGGTACCGACACGGCACCGCTCGACTACGACAGTTGGCCCCTGTACCGCGCCCTGGCGCAGGCTCGAACCGCCGGACAGCTGCGGGTGTTCTGGCTCGGGACCGGCGTCGACCCCCTCACGCTCGTCGTGGACATGCTCCAAGCCGCGGTCTTCGATGCGGACGTCTTCGACACGCTGTTCGCGAACCTCGTCACGACCAACACCGAAGGTCATGTGATCGGCACCCGGTCCGACGGCAGCGGTGCGGTCACGGGCATCCCGTTCACGGCCGAGACCGTCGAGCGCTACGCCGGCACCGAGACCGGCACCGAACCCATGCAGCCGGCCGGTGCGGCTCTGCTCCGCCTGGCTTGGCGCCACCGCGACGTCCTGCTCAACCCGGTGGCCGGGTTCAAGAGATAAGAGCGCCCGGCGACCCGGCACGCCCGGCGATCTCCCCGCCGCCGGCGCAGACTCGTAGTCGCACGGGCCAGCCTCCGGAGAAGGGGAACCAGAACATGCCGATCAGCGCAGACCTTGACACGCAGCTGGACAAGAACTGGGAGAACAAGAGCCTCAGCGAGGTGCTCCGCGCGCCGGTGAGCGCGCTCGCCGGAGTGACCGATGATGACGGAAAACTGCTCAATCAGGCACTGAACGTCAAAACCATCTCGGACCTGGGCACGAACAAGTACTTCCGGGCGGCCTACGCGCTGACCCTGCTGTCCGACACCGGCGGGAAGTAGCCGCAAGCAGCGGCTGTGCAGGCTCACCCAACCTGGTGAGCCTGCACAGCCATGGTCATCTCGACGCTCCCCGTCCGCACGATCCTCTCGGTACAGCAAAAACCAACAGCAAGACATGCAAAACACAACAACAACTGGTGCTAGTAGACATGAACACATCAACTGTGCACCATCGGGGTCAATGCAGACAACGGAGACCCCAACGGCGATGCCCAGAAGGCGCCTCGCCACGTTGTCGTCGTCACCGATAGAACACCACTATCGGCTCCTCCTCCGCCTTGCGGGCCTCCTTCTGGATCATCGCCCGCATCGACCAATATCCATCAGACAGGCCCTGGGGCAGCAGTGGCGGAAGCTTCAGCTGCGGGTGAAGGCCCTGGCGTCTGAGCGGAAGCGGTCAAGCTCGTCGGCGCTGATGGTCGGCCGCGACGAACGCGCCGCCGCCAGGAGGTCTTCGGTGGTCACCGGCAGGCGCTCACCCTTGTCGACCGCGCGGTGGAATGCCGCCGCCACCGCGCGTTGCACGGCAGAAGCAAGATCGGCCGGGGTGAACAGCTCGGTGGCCGCGACAACCGGTTCGATGTCGACCTGCTTGTTGTCGATCCGCTCGAGGAACCTGTCGAGCAGCAGGCGGCGGCCGGGCGCGTCCGGCGGCCCGACCGGAAGAACAAGGTCGAAGCGGCCAGGTCGGATGAACGCCGGGTCCAGCGCCGCGATCGAGTTCGTCGCACAGATCAACAGACGCCCCGGGGCGCCGCGGAACTGCGGGATGGCCTTCAGCAGCTCGTTCACCACGGACTGGCTCTCCGGCCCGACCGCGTCCCGGGACTGCGCGATCTCGTCCACCTCGTCGATGAAGACCACGACCCGTTCGACCTGCATGAGCTCGGTGATGGCCGTGCGCAGCTCGCCGGCCAGGTTGCCGCCGCCGGTCGCGACCAGCCGGGATGGCAGAAGTTCCACGAACGGCCATTCCAGGCGCGCCGCCACGGCCCGCGCGAACGACGTCTTCCCGGTGCCCGGCGGCCCGAACAGAAGCATGGTCGTCGGTGTGACCACCCCGTACGTCTCGGCCAGCTCGTTTTCCTTGATGGGAAGGAGCAGCCGCTGTTCCACCAGTTTCTTGCCCTCGGCCATCCCGGCCAGACTGTGCCATTCCGCCGCGGTGAGCAGGGTACCGCCCCAGCGCTCCACGGTCGTGACGTCAACCGGCCGCAGCGGCTCGTACTTCTCATAGAGCGTGAGCCCGGTCTTGGCGAATCCCCTGTTCCGGAAGGCTAGTTCCCCGAACTGGCCCGGCCCGAGCAGCGTGGTGATGCGGCGGTGACCGGCGTGAATGAGCTGATTCTCCAGCGCCTGCAGGAGCGCGGACCCGATGCCCCGGTATCGCCATGCGGGCGAGATTGCCAGCGCAAGGACCCGAGCGTGTCCTCGTTCATATTTCCCGACCGCAACGCCGACGCACTGGTCGGGTGTGACGGCGACGACAGCGGGAGTGTCCTCGCGCAACGCGAGAACCGTGTCCGTCAGATCAAACGACGGCCCTTCCGCGTCAGATCTGACCTCCTCAAGCAGTTGAACCGTGGCGGTGTGATCGGTGGTGTCGTAGGACCGTACATGCCAGTTGGTCATGGCCGACTCCTTTCACTCGTGTCACTCGTGCGCAAGTACGGGTCAGTTACCTGTCGCGTCGTTTCCACTCGTGTTACCACTCGGGCAGCGGCAAGGAGCCCGCAGCGCAGGCTCGAAAGGAGCTAACCAGCCGGCGCGGGCCATTGCGCCGCGGAGGGGAGCGGTAAATGGCCCGCGCCGGGGTCTCACCCGGGGGTCGCGACTGTTGTCAGCCACCGCGCCGGGGAGCTTTTCCGACCACGCGGACCTCAGCTGCAGACCGAGGAAGGCGTGATCATGACTCTTTTCGCGCCTCCGGAGGCCGTGCCCTGCCCGGCGGAGACCCACGCGATGTTATGTTCCGACGATTTTCGATCGGATTCTCGGTAGCCTCGGGGATGCGGCCGAGGTAACACCGGCGCAGCGCCGACCAGTTCGTTGCAGAAACAGTTGTCGGGCGTCGGGTACGCCGGTCGACCGCGTTGCGACACCACCGCGTCAATGCGGCGAAACCTCGACGGAACATTCCTCGGGGTGCGCTGCCCCGCACTCGCGGACGACCGACAGCCGTTGTCGCCGTCCCACGGAGTCCAATCATCAGGCAGCGCCCTCGCGCGGCCGGGGGATCGCGTGCTTGCGCGCGAGAGGAGCGGCCGACAGCAGGTCGCGGCCCGCACGAGCGAGTTCGTCCGGCAGCCCGGTCAGTCCCAGCCTGCACCCGGCCTCTGCGCGAATAGCCATCAGATGGGCCAGCAGTGCCCGCGCTTGGTGAATCTCTCCTTCCGGCGCACCGTCCGCGATCAGCCGTGCAAGGGATGTCATGACATCGCTCTCCGAGGTCACAGCCTCGGCATATTCGCGTGCGGCGATCCACAGGCGGGCCGCGGCATGCTGCCAATCCGCCATCGCGCAGGCCAGCAACACCGGCGAGACGGCCCTCGGCAACGTCTTCGTGATCACTGCGGCACCCGGGGAGCGGGAGCGCTCACGAGCTGACGGCGCAGGATCCGACGCTCATCCTCGTCCAAACCGCCCCAAACCCCGGCATCCTGGCCGGTGTCGAGCGCCCAGTTCAGGCACTCGCGGATCACCAGACAGCGCCGGCAGACGGCCTTGGCCTCCTCCAGCTGGCGCCGTGCCGGCCCGGTGGTACCCACCGGGAAGAACAACTCCGGGTCCTCATCCCGGCAGGCGCTGCGCTGCCGCCAAACTTCCAAATCCTCTGGGGACTGCGGCTCCTGTGCCCGAACATGACGCCACATATATGCGGTGTTCATGTCCTCGAACTGGCCGCGCAGCTCGCCAGCCGCGTCCAATACAAGAACTCTTCTGCTCATCCGACACCGTCCCGTGGTCGCGTCGACATGAAGACTAAATCGAACAGAAGCGTACGACCGGCCCCAGTGAGTGTCTACTCGCAATGTTTCAGAACCAGTGAACGGGGAATATGACCTGGGCCGACGCCAGGGACTCATGAATAAAGGCTGAGGTACAACGTCCCGTCGCCGCCATTCGTTCGAAGTGCTGGGAATCAGGGTTTCCAGTGACATCGGGGCGGCAGTTCGCAGATCCGCACGATCACCGTCCGGATACTCCGCGTGCACCTGAGTCGCGAGGACCCGGCACCCGGCGGAGGTCGCATACGGTGCCGGCGAATACCGGCCGGGACGTAATCCGGCGAGAATCAAGGTGCCCCGCCGCGGACCGACCAGGAAGAACGACTCACCACAGGTGACCTCGGGTCCTTAGACTCCGGAGGGGGGGTTGGCTACGTTCCGAGTACATGCCTTGACATGACGGCCAAATGGGAGAAGGTCAGATGCCTCCTCGAAGGGTTACCATCGGTCCGTTGCAGCATGCACGCCAGATCCGCGGCCTGTCTCTGGCGCGGGCAGCGGACGAGATCCGGAGTCTCGCCGAGGACATCGGTAGACCATGGGATGCGTTGACCGCGCAGCGCCTCTCAGAGTACGAGGGCGGCAAACGCCCGAGCTGGGAACACTGTGATCTACTATCCCGCTATTACTGCACCAATGTCGTCGCCCTCGGTTGGGCGTGCGACTACACCGGGCCCGAAACCGGGGCTCTGGCACTCATGTCGAATTCAGTTGACGAT
>NZ_CAUVXI010000107.1:0-12652 GCF_963555845.1 Protofrankia sp. Cas8
TTCATCGGCTCGTCCAGGATCAGCAGCCGCGGATCGGACAACAGGCAGCGGGCGATCCCCAACCGCTGCCGCATCCCTAGGGAATAGCCGGCAACCCGGTCATCCGCGCGGTCGGTCAGCCCCAGCCGGGCGAGCACGTCGTCCACCCGCGCGCCGGCCATCCCGCCACGGACGGCGGCCGCGGCCCGCAGATTCTCCCGTCCGCTCAGATGCGCGTGGAAACCCGGCTCCTCCACGATCGCCCCCACGCGAGCCAGCGCCTCACGCCGACGGGCCGGCACCGGCACCGGCACCCCCAGGAGCCACATCCGCCCGGAGCCGGCCGGCAACATCCCCAGCAGCATTCTTATCAGTGTTGTCTTTCCCGCCCCATTCGGACCGAGGAACCCGAACACGCACCCCTCCGGCACGGCAAGGGTCACGCCATCCACCGCCACCCGGCCACCGAAATGACGGGTCAAGTTCCGCGTGACAATCGCATAACCCACCGCCGCCCGATCATCGTCATCACGAATCCGTATCTGCGTCGCCTTTGTCATGCCACCGACACTAGGAACCAGACCCCTTCCCGCGCATCGGCCGCTGGTTGCGATCGGCAATCGCAACCATGGGATGACGCAGGCACCGCGACTCGCGACTCGCGACTCGCGACGAGGGTGTAGCTGCCGAAAATTACGTCCGGGCAGGTCAGACGGCATGTTCGTACTCGCGCAAGAGGCCGCCGAACCGGGCGCGTCGGCGGATGTCGAGGCGGGCGGCCGTCATAGCCCACCTCCGCCAGGACATCCCGTGTCGAGCATGCCGGCAGCAGACGAGCGCCGGCGGCCTCAATGCAGGCGCCCAGACGAGATCCCCGAAACCTCGCCCCAACTGTCGACGAATCAACGATCCAGGAGGCCGGGGCCGCCGTGCCCGCTTTGCCAAGATCGAGGGGCCTGACGCCAGCCGGCACGCCGCGGATCGCCGAACCAGACTTGGTTCGGCGACATCACTCGGCGTCGCGACTTCTCGATCAGCATGCGGCGGATCAATGACGCCGACGTGATGCCGAGCTGGGCAGCACAGGTCGGCATTGTCACGTACAGTACGGGATATTCGGCCAGCGCCGAGTTTCTGGGGGCTTATGCTGAATCCAGCGAGTAGGAGTACAACGCCCGCAGCGAGCCTGCCAGGCCAGGATGCGCACAGAGCAGAGCGTTACGGTCGTGCCGGTGCAACCGCCCGACACGCTGCAGGAGCAGGTCGATCGGTGCGAGGTCGGTGACGAGCAGATCGACATCCACGTCGAAGGACTGCTCCGCCACCTGAGTCGCGACTACGACGAGCCGCGGCGGACGCGCTGCCCCGTCCGGCCGTCCCGGCCGGCCGGCCCAGAAGATCCACCACCCGCTCGGTGCGGACGGCGCGTTCGGCCGCGATGAACCGGGCATGCAACAGCATGACGTCGGCGCCGAACACCGGACGCAACGCACTGTAGACATCCTGGGCGCGGGCGACGGTGTTGCACACCACCAACGCGCACCCGCCGGCCCCCACCTCCACCGCGACCGCGGCGGCAACGGTCGCCGGAGAGAAGTCCGGGGTCTCGGCGAGCACCTCCACCCCGACCGGAATCGGGTCCCGCCACGACGGCCCGGACGCGACCTCGGCCCACCGCTTCCCGCCCGTCACGCACACCGCGGTGCTGCTCGGGTACCCCCGCGGTACCGGAAGGTCCGCCACGTCCACGTCGCGTTCCTGCAGCGCACCCTGCAGGTAGGAGCGGACCAGCCGAAGACGCAGTACCGGCGGCAACGTTGCCGACAGCACGACGACCGGCACACCCGCATCCGCGAGCCACCGCAACGCCTCGAACAGGAACTGCGCCATGTACACGTCGTAGGCGTGCACCTCGTCGAGAACAACCACCCGGCCCGCCATGCCGGCGTGCCGCAGCATCACATGCTTCGTCCTCGTCGCCGCATGCAGCAGCTGGTCGACGGTGCCCAGCGTGACCGGCGCCAGAAGACCCCGCTTTGCGCCGAGGAACCACTCCGCGGCGGCCGTACCATCGGCCGACGGCCGGTCACCGCCCCCGGGCCCGAAGCTTGTTTCGGCGACGCCGAAGTCGTCGTCCAGTCCGTACTCGTCCTGGTCGTCGGCGATACCGGCAAACGCGACGTCGGCCCGCAGGGCCGCCCACTCCTTATTGAACCGCGCCCGCCCGTGGAGCAGCCCGATGGGAACGTCGGGATCCACCGACGTCAGCCACGCCCGAACCCGGCTGAACATCGGGTCGCTGGTCGCCTGCGTCGGCATGCCGACAAACACCCCGTCCGCGCCGAACCGTCTGGCCAGCACCTCCGCTGCCACAAGAGCCGCCTCGGTTTTGCCCTCACCCATCGGGGCTTCCAGGATGAGCAGGCCCGGCGCGGGCATGTCCTCCGCGAGGCGTACTGTTTCGGCCTGAGCGGGCCGGGCCGCGACACCGAACCTGTGCCGCACCAGGTCGGGCTGATCCCGCGGTGCCGGCCGGTCGCTGCGCCACCCGCCGCGCAACCCCAGCTTGTCCCACGCCCGCCGGGCACGGTTCCGCGACTGTTCAAGCGACACATCGGACAGGTCCGATTGGCCGCCGAAATGCTCCTCGTCACTCGCGATCCAGTCAGCCATGATGATCAGGCCAGACAGGGCAAGCTGGCCGCCCCGGCGCGGTGTCGCCACATCCGAGAACGACCCCAGATCCAGACCCAGTTCGCCGGCGATCCGGTCGACGAACCCCCTCTGGACCTGGGGCCACTGGCCTTTGCCGTGAGCTGCGGTGCTGGCGGCCCTGAGACGGTCGACCCCGGGCACCAAGCCGTGGTGCCCGGCTATCAGCGGCCATACCCAGTTGCGGGCCGACGCGCCCCAGCCCACCTCGCGCAGGCACGTGCGGACGACGACTGCGCCCGCCCGCGCATGGTGCCACCGGGCGGCCTGGTCGCGCGTGAGCCGTTGCCAGTCGAGGCCGACAGCATGGACCTGTGCCGCCAGCGCGTCGTTCTTCATCTGAAACGCGGGAGTTGCCTTACCGACGTCGTGAAGGCCGCACAGCAAGGAGAACAGGGAACGACCCCGACCGCCACTACAATCGTCAAGACGATTCCGTACGGCGGTAGCTAGAAAACGATCCCAGACGAGCTCGCCGACCGCAGCCGTGTCGAGCAGATGGCCTAGCAGTAGATGCATCGAACCCTGAGCGTTCGACTTTCCCCATACCACAGCAAAAGCTGCATCTTCCATAGGACTCCCCCGTGTCCGGCAGATCGGACACGGCATTCAACCACTCACCAGGCTGACCTCACATCAACGGGTGATGTGTGGGGTACCAAACCGTGGCACACGACGACCTGGGAGTTCGGGCACGGGAGCATGCCCGTGCGCGGCGGAGCTGGCCGGCCTGCGCGGCGAAGTCGCCGCCTTGCGTGACCAGGTTGGCCGGGCTGGCCGCCCTTGGTGCAAGGACACCCAGCCCGGCCGACTCACAAGCCCGCGGCGGCCCTGTCTTGGAGCCCCGCAGGGTATGACGCGGCGGCACGGTCAGGTGCGGGCGGCTGGGTCCCGATAGCATTGGATATCGCCTGGAGGCGTAACCTTTGGAGGGGTGGTCGATGTCCGACGTGCTCATTCGTGACGTACCCGATGACGTGCTGGCTGCCGTCGAGGCTCATGCTGCCAGGCTCGGCCTATCTCGCAACGAGTACCTTCGCCGGCAGCTCGCCCAGGACGCGGCGCGCTCGGTGGCCCTGGTGACTTTGGAGGACCTGCGCTGGTTCAGTGCCGCGTTTCGTGATCTCGACGACCCCGAGGTCATGCGGCAGGCATGGACGTGACCACCGCGGCCGAGACGCGGCGTTGGCTTGTCGACAAGTCAGCCCTCGTCCGGCTGAGCGAGAGTCCCGATGCCGACCTGTGGCTGTCCCGTATCCAGCGAGGTCTGGTCCGTATCACGACGGTCACGATCCTGGAGGTCGGCTTTTCCGCGCGATCCGTCGATGATCTTCGTGTCAGGTTGCGGCGGCCGCCGGTGTCGGCGATGCCCGTCGAGAACGTGACGCCCCGGATCGAGTCCAGGGCCGTGGAGGTCCAGGAGCTGCTCGCCGGCGTTGGGCACCATCGTGCGCCGCCCGTCCCCGATCTGATCATTGCTGCGACGGCCGAGCTGGCCGGGCTTGTGGTGCTGCATGTCGACAAGGACTTCGAGTTGATCGCCGCGGTGACCGGGCAGCCCACCGAGCGGCTCCGCCTGTCGTAGCGGCCAGCGGGTAGCGGTGTCCGCACGAATCTGGGTGTCCATTCACGGGCTCAGACACGATTTTCGGAGCCGTTATTTCTACCGGCCCCGTGCGGGATGACTGTGCTGGTGTCCTGCGTGCGCGGGCGAGGAGTCCGCGGTGGCAAGACGCGTGTACGAGGCGGGTGGTGTTACCGTCCGGCGAGCCGAGTCCCCCGTGGTGGACGAAGTCCTTATGGGCGATCGCCCGTGGGGTGACTCGCAGCCACCACCGTTCCCATTCGTGCGGGGTTTGGGGTGGCTGGTCGGCTGCGAGCAGGTGGTCCCCGCACAGCGGGCACATGTCCCGCGTCTCTTTGGGTGGGCACGGGAGGACCATCGGCCGCAGCAACCACGCCTACCGCTACGACACCTGCTTCACCCGCAACCGCTACAACCACGACCAGTGCGACGCCGACGCCGTCGTCCTCACCGCACTCGTCGAAGAAGTGAAGATCACCGGACCCGACCGGCTCGTACCGATCTTCCGGGTCCCCAGACCCGACGCTCCAAGGGACGCCGCCAACGTAGAGACTGGAGACACAGACCGACCCAAGCCAACCCGACCAGCCACGCCACCCGCTCCCCACAGGGGCGCCGCAGCCGTCCTACCAGCCACAACGCCCCCGAAGGGAGCGGTTCGCGCAATGCCTACATTGGTGGAGGTGAGGGGACTCGAACCCCTGGCCTCCTCCGTGCGAGGGAGGCGCTCTACCAGGCTGAGCTACACCCCCTGGAGCTTCTGAAGCTTACCGCAGACCCGGACGGGCGTGACGAGCCGGCCCCGGCCGAAGAGAACACGATCGTCGTCCTGCGCAGCTCCGGAGGTCACCCTTCAGCTCAGCTGGTCCTGACTGGAGCCAGCGGAGGCTCTCCCGCCCTTGCGTGGGGTACCCGTACCACCGCCGGGCCGGCACCACGGGCCACGTCCACCTCGGCCATCAGCCGGGCGAACAGCGTCGCCGCAGCAGCCGGCCTCAGCAGGCCCGCCTCGTGGCCACGCCAGCCACATTCCCGGCCACCGTCGAAGAGCACCTGGTGGTCGGGAGCCTCCTCGCGGTCGAAAACCATCCGCGCACGGTCGGGAACAGCGCCGGGGGCGGGAACAACGCCGGGGCGCCTCGAACCGCTGCCGCACGCATCGCTGCCCGGGTCCGATGCGGACAGGACCCGGCTCCCGAACGTCCGATACCCCGACGATGGATGATCGATCCGATGGTTCACCCAGAGCGACAGACCTTCCTCCGGAGTCCACCTCGGGTCCCAGTGCGGCAGCTGCCACATCGCCCGCCCGGGGCGAAACAACGACAGTGTCACCCGCACGCCGCGGCAGCGCAGATGGAAGCCGAACCCATCCGGGCGCAGCCCGCGCAGCTCTACCGGCACCCCGCAGCTGGCTGGGCAGAGCCAGAAGCCGGCAGCGCGCAGATCCGCGGTCCACTCGTTGAACGTCCGCGCCCGGGCAACGAGGCCACCGGAGAACCTTTTGTTACGCTGAGCGCTATGGTCATAACTCACCATGACACCCCTTTGTGCTCACATCAGTGCTGACTGGCGGATGGCAGATGACGGCACAAGAAACAGGAGAAGCGCGTGATACCGGGCGATACCGGGCACGGGCCGAATACCCACGTGGTCGTCAAACAGCAACCTGGTGGATGCATCAGCTGAATGCCGCCTGATCTGGACAGGTCAGGCAGAACCGATCAGGGCTTCTCCGACAACGGTCCCTCGCGTGCAGGACCGGTCGGACGACCAGGCCAGGGACGTCAGGACGGCAATGCCGACGTCAGCGCACGCGAGGGCACCGACAACAGACCCCCGCGTCGGCGCGCGCGACAACCCCGGCGATCAGCTCGGCGAAGCGCGGCGCGGACATGGTCACGCAGCCATTATGCACAGCCCGTGCGACCGCCAGCCCGTGCGTCCACCAGCCCGTTCGACCCCGGTCAGCCGAAAGTGGACACCTCGACGACGGGAAGGCCCGCAACCCTGGCCTTGTCCACCAGATCGTCGGCTACCGACGCGCGGTGCGAAACGATCGGACGCAGCACCAGCGCGACCACTTCCTCCGCGGGTGTTCGTCGCAGTTGCGCGGCGCGTGCGAGCAGGCGGGTATTCGTGCGGTGATACACCTCATCGTCCTCGACCTCACCGAGGACCTCCAACTCACACGGCTTCAACGAGGCGATCAGCCCGTCATACCGGGCACACCAGAGCGGCCCGCGGTTCTCGACCGACGTCCGCCGGAACGTGTCGACGTCGAACGGCAGTACCACTCGCACGCCAAGCCCTTCCGCGCGCGCAGCGGCCAGCACCACCAGGTCGGCTCCGGACGCAGCCGCCCCGACCAGCAGCCGTGGACGCAGTTTCGCGAGGGCCGCCGCCGTCCGCCGTTCGACATCAGCCAGGTCACACTCGCGGAAGCGAGGCGGGTCGGTATCACGGTTGTCGATCTGGACGCCACCGAAGGCAGCAATCATCGGCAGGCTACGATCATCGGCAAAAAGTGATCATCAACGGCTCATCACGAGGTAGATTTTTGCACACGTTCGTCGATCAGACGACTCACCCACCATATTCGATCTTCGCTCTGAGAGCTGCCGCCACCCGCCGGTGCGCTCAACTTCCGACCGCGTGCCGACGGAGCAACTCGTCGAGTTCGTCCGGATTCTCGGTTGCCGCCCCGGTTGCCGCCCCGGTTGCCGCCCCGGTTGCCGCGCCTGTTTCCGCGCCTGTTTCCGCCTCAGTTGCCACTTCGGGCTGCTGCGAGCCGACTGCCGGCGCCGGCCCCGCGGTCAGACCGCCGTGCGTCCCCGGCGGATTCACCTGCACCCGCCCCGGTTTGGACGTGTTCGGACGGGTTCCCGACCGGCCCGCCGCACGTCCGCCACCCGGGGATCCCGCCCCCTGGCCGGAGCCCTGCTCGGCATCGGCCATGTGCTCATCCTCGATCGTGTCGGCGTACTCGGTGTACTCGGTGTAGTTGGCGTAGTCGGCATCGGCATATGCCACATTCGCGGGGTCGCCGGTAGCGCCAACCGCGGTCGGCGCGGATCCCGCGGTGACCGTTGCGTTTCCGAGCAGGTCGTAGGTGCCCTGACCGGCGGCGCCCCGACCATCGACAACCGTGCCCTCGACAACCTGCCCGCCGCTGCCGACCCCGGTACGCGCAGCCGCAGCCGCAGCGGCAGCGATCGGGGAAAGGTCGACGGTCTCCGCGGCGGCACCGAGGCCGTGGTCAGCACCGAGGTCGGGATCACGGCGCACCACAACGGAGTCCGACAGCCGGAAGGGTTCGCTGTCGGACGCCCACGGCCCGGCCACGCTGTCGGCGGCACCGGGGTAAGCCGTCCGATGGCCGTACCGGGCGACCCGCTCCGCCGCGATCCGGCGGTCCAGCGCCAACCGGGAGGCACGCAGGCGTTGGTCAGCCTGGGCGGTCCGGCGCAGATGCACGAGGTAGCCGATGAACGCGACATCCATCAGAAGATGAAACGCGATCAAGATACCGCTCAACAACCCGGCGAGCAGCGCAGTCACCGATACGGCGGTGAACAGTACCAGGAGTCGCCGGCGACGAAGCCGAACCAGCGCCAGCCGGTCCGCGTCGGCCTTCCGTCGCGGTGGAGGCGTTGCGCGCCGGCCGCTTCCGACTCTCTCTCCGGACGGGACGTAACCAGGAGTGACGTAACCAGGAGTGACGGGAGCAGAAGCCCTGACACCCCGCACCCGGGTTTCCGCCGAAGAGACAGAACGCGCCGGTCCGGAGGCCGCGTCCTCACCCGGCTGGGAAGCGACTGGCCGCATCACGGACCCCCTACCCGGCCGCGACGCCCCTCGCCGTGACAGGACTCGCATGGCCATCGTGAAACGTTCGGCTGACCGCTGTTCCAACGTGCTGTCATGGTGCCTCAGCCACATGGGGATTAGCACGAAACCCCAGACCGCGACGATCGCGAGCCAGATGAGCGCGCTCATGGCCGCGGGTTTGGAAGACAGTACCGTGCCGCGAACCCACAACCACCCGCGCGTGGCTGAGGCGGCGCAGACTGCCGCGCGGGCGAGCTGACCATGGACGGTTGCCTTCCTGCCGACTCGGATATCGACGATGACGCCGGCCAGCCCGGACCTCGCCTGTCAGCTGCACCGAAATGCGAGGATGCCCGAGCGGCGCGATCATGAAGTGGCTCGCGCAACCAGCGGCACTAAGAAACGCTAGTGAGGGAATACCGTCCGGTCACCGACCTGATGCCCGCGTGTCGCACCATCGCGATCGATACCACGTTCACATCTGGCAACATCCTCAATACAGGCAGACATCATTGAAGTCGATCAACCCTCCGACGACGCTGCTTCCACGTCACAAAAAGATCTTATCGGACCGACAAACCGTGACAACCGCATCCTTCACGTGGACACCATCACACGCGAAAGTCGTCATATGACTACCCAAAGTTAAGAAGCGATCGGTACCCGGTGCCGACCACTCAGGTACGTGAGGCGCGGGTGTCACGCCAGCGGTTCAGTAAGCCCTCCGGGGCGTCCTCCACGGTGATGGCATAGCTGATGTGATCCCGGTAAGCCCCACCGATCGCCAGATAGCGCCGGTGGAACCCCTCCTCGCGGAACCCCAGTTTTTCCACCACCCGGCGGCTCGCCGTGTTCTCCGGCCGGACGTACGCCTCCACCCGGTGCAGTGCCGCCGCGGCGAAACAGTGGTCCACGACCAGCGCCACCGCGGTCGGCGTGATACCGCGCCCGGCATAGCCGCGGTCAACCCAGTAGCCGAGATGCCCGCTGTTCAGCGCACCACGAACGATCGTGGAGACGGTGACCTGCCCCACCAGTCGCCCCTGGAACGTCACCGCAAAGGGCAGCGCGGCACCGAGACGTGCCTGCTGATGCAACCGTCGCACCATCCGGCTGTACACCCCGATGGTCTGGCGCTGCGCCCATGCGTCCGCCGTGGCCGGCATCGCCTTGGGGGTCGCCTCCCAGGGTCCGAGCCATTCACCGTTGCGTACCCGGATTTCGACCCAGGTGACAGCCTCACGCAGCCGCAGTGGACGTACGCCCACCGACCCGTCGGTGAGACGTGCCGGCCACCCCGGTGCCCTCATCCCGTCCCTCCGGACCCACGGCCGGAACGGCCCGGATCGACCCCGCCCGGATCGACGCGGCCCTGATCGACATGACTATGATCACCGCCGCCGCGGATCTGGGCCACCGCGTGCCCGACCACCCCGGCCAGCACGCGCACCCCGTCGGAGACACCGCCCGCCGAACCCGGCAGGTTCACCACCAGTGTTCCGCCTCGGACACCGACGACGCCACGGGAGAGCACCGCGGTCGGAACCGCCGCCCGGCCGGCATCGCGCAGCGCGGCGGCGAGCCCGGGCACCTCTCGGTCGATGACCTGTCGGGTCGCCTCCGGCGTGACGTCCCTGGGTGCGAGACCGGTACCGCCGGTGGTGACAACCAGGTGAATGCCGGCCGCAACGGCAGCCTCCAGCGCGATCACGATCGCCGAGCGATCATCGGGGACGACAACCACATCGTCGACGGCAAAACCGATCAGACCCAACGCCTGGGCAGCCAACGGCCCGGACCGGTCAGCGTAACTGCCGGCGTACGCGCGATCCGAGACGGTGATCACCCGGGCGCGGGCGCCGTCGGGTACCTCCGGCGCATGACTCACCGGGCGCCACCGCCACGCCCATCGGTCGGCGTGCGGTGCCAGTCACCGGAGCGCCCACCGGTCTTGGCCAGCAGGCGGATGTCGGTGAGCGTCGCCTCCGGATCAACCGCCTTGACCATGTCATGCAGGGCGAGCCCGGCCACCGCGACCGCGGTCAACGCCTCCATCTCCACGCCGGTGCGGTCCGTCGTCCGGGTGGTCGCGGTGATCTCAACTCCATGATCGTGGATGTCCAGCTCCACCCGGACCCCCGACAGCGCGATCGGATGACACAGCGGGATGAGCTCGGGTGTGCGCTTGGCGCCCATGATGCCGGCCACCCTGGCGACACCGAGCGCGTCCCCCTTGGGTACACCGGCGCCGCGAAGCAGGTCGACGACGGTTGGTGCGACCCGCAGAAACCCCCGGGCGACCGCGGTCCGTACGGTCACGTCCTTGGCGGAGACGTCGACCATGCGCGCGGCACCGGTGGCGTCCACGTGGGTCAGCCGTGGCTCGATCATGTGTCCGCCGCCATCCCGGCATCGGACCACGACACCCCGGAATCGAACGGTGCCATGTCGTCACCGAGCCGCAGCGCGGTCAGCTCCGTCCCCGCCGGCCGGTCGGCACCGTCCGCCGGAACAATCAACAGGGCGTCCGCGACGGCCAGGGCCGACAGCTGATGCGATCCCTGGCCACCCGCCAGATGGGCGACCGGCGGCCGCCCGGCTCCGGCCGCAGCCAACCGGACCCGCAGATACGAACGCCGGCCCCGGGACGAGCGCAGTTCCTGCGCGGTCGTGGCGACCAGCGTCGGACGGTGGACGGACGCAAGCCCCCGCATCCGCAGCAACGCGGGTCGGACGAACAGCTCGAACGACACCAGCGCGCTGACCGGATTACCCGGCAACGTGAAGATCGGCACCCCGTCGATCACCCCGAATCCCTGTGGCATCCCGGGTCGCATGGCCAGCGGCTCGAAACGGACCTTCCCCGAACCGGCGAGGACCTGTTTGACCACGTCGAAGGCTCCCACGCTCACCCCGCCAGTGGTGATCACAACATCGACGTCGGCGAGAACGCCGGCAAGCACCGCGGCGAACGCGTCCGGGGAGTCGGGGACGCCACCAAGCCGCCGTATCTGCGCGCCCGCCTCCCGTGCCGCCGCCGCCACCGCGTGGCTGTTGGAGTCGACGATCTGCCCCGGGCCGAGGGTTTCCCCCACCTCGACCAGTTCGCTGCCGGTCGAGAGCACCGCGACCCGGGGGCGGGGATGAACAACCGGAGTCGCCACGTTGAGCGCGGCCAGCAGGCCGATCTGAGCCGCACCGAGCAGCCGCCCGGCGGGCAGGACCAGGTCGCCCACGGCCACGTCCTCGCCGGCCCGCCGGATGTTCTGACCGGGCCCGGGCGCGCGCGTCACGGTCACCCGGTCCATCCGACCGTCGGTCCACTCAAGTTGGACGACGGTGTCGGCACCGGGCGGCAGCGGCGCGCCCGTCATGATCCGCGCCGCGCTACCGCGCCTCACCGGCGACGGTGTGCCCGCCTGCGCCGGAATATCCCCGGTGACCGGCAGGATGACCGGACGCCCGGGGCTGGCGTCGGCCACGTCAGCGATGTGCACGGCGTATCCGTCCATGGCCGAGTTGTCGAACCCGGGCAGGGCGGAACCGGCGCGAAGGTCCGCTGCGAGCACGCAGCCGTGCGCGGACCGCAGCGACAGCGACCGCGACGGCAACGGGACGACCACGTCGAGGATGTCGGCGACATGCGCATCCACCGACTTCATCCGGCCATCACAGACCCCTGATCATCACAGACTCCGGTCAAACGGGCGCCCGGTCGACACAAGGCGCCCGGTTGACACAAGGCGCCCGGTCAGCACAGGCCGGGCTCGGCCTTGGGCCCCCCGGCGGAGACATACTCCTCCAACCACGGGTACAGCTCCGGGCCGATGTCGGACCGCTCACAGGCCAGCCGGATCACGGCCTTGAGGTAGTCCACCCGGTCACCGGTGTCATAGCGACGCCCAGTGAAGACCACCCCGTGGACGGGCTCACCAGCGTCGTCACCGAGCGTGGCGAGTGTCCGCAGCGCGTCGGTGAGCTGAATCTCGTTCCCACGGCCGGGCGGCGTCTCCCGCAGGACGTCGAAAATCGACGGTGACAGGATGTACCGGCCAATGATCGCAAGATTGCTGGGCGCCTCGGCTACCGGAGGCTTCTCGACCAGGTCCCGGATGCGGACGGTCTGGTAGCCGGCGGCCGGCACTGTCCCGGCTGCGATCGTGACGGGTTTCGGGTCGACGGTCGCGACCCCGTACAGGGAGACAAGATCCTCAGGTACCTCCATCAGGGCTACGACGCTGCCCCCGAAACGCTCCTGTACCGCGAGCATCTCCACCAGCAGCGAGTCACGCTCGTCGATCAGGTCGTCACCGAGCAGAACCGCGAACGGCTCGCGCCCTACGTGCGCGGCCGCACACAGCACCGCATGCCCCAGCCCGCGCGGTGCCTGCTGCCGGACGGAGTGCACCTCGGCAAACCCGGCGGACGCGCGGACCCGGTCCAGCCGGGTCGTGTCGCCCTTGCGTTCCAGGGCGGCCTCAAGCTCGGCATCCCGGTCGAAATGATCCTCTATCGCCTTCTTGGTACGACTCGTAACCAGAAGGA
>NZ_CAUVXI010000107.1:12990-17973 GCF_963555845.1 Protofrankia sp. Cas8
CATCTCGTAGGCCGGCGCGCGAGGCCTCCTCCACCACATACTCGATAGCCGGCCGATCGACGACCGGCAGCATCTCCTTGGGAAGGGACTTGGTCACGGGCAGGAACCGGGTGCCCAGCCCCGCAGCCGGAATCACCGCCTTCGTTACTGACATGGGCGAAACCATAGCTGTAGGACGGCCTGCGGGTCATCGCGGCGCGGTTCCAGCCGGTGTGGTTCCCGTCTGCGTGATTCCAATCGGCGCGGTGCAGACCCAGTCCACGGCGAGCAGGATCGGAGTGTCCGGCGGACCGGACAGAGCGAACCGGCACGTCCAGTCCGCGACTTTCGGGCGGCCGAGACGCTCCCAGGCGTCGATGAGCGCGATCGCGGTGTCGAGGGCGACCGGGTCCCCGGCGAGGATCACCTCGTCGTGGGTGAACAGCGCCGCGGATCCGGTGTCCGGGTCGAAGACGCCGCAGCCGCCCCACTCCTCGGGCGCCCCGGCGACGTGTACCCGGGTCACCCGTTCGTCCAGGCACGCCGCGGCGAAGCACAGGTCCGCCAGATCGTGCGGATGCAGGTCCGCGGGCAACACCCGGTGCCGGGTGACGGGCGCCGCGGTCGAACGGACGAACGGCGGCACCGAGGACGGGCCGTACCAACCGAGAGGTCCGGTGACCGGCAGGAATCCGGCCGGTGCCAGGCCCCGGCCATGCATCGCGCCAGCGGCCGCGTCGGTGCCGGCAGGCGCGTCGGTGCCGGCAGGCGCGTCGGTGCCGGCAGGCGCGTCGGTGCCGGCAGGCGCGTCGGTGCCGGCAGCCGCGTCCGCCGCGCCGGTCGTCACCAGAATGATCGGTGAGAGGCCGCCGTGACGCATCGGAGCGAGAATTCCCCCCCGGGGGCCGAGCTGCTCCACCCACGACGGCGCCAGGCCGTTCACCGCGCAGGTGACGACCACCCGGTCATAGGGTGCACCGTCGGGCCAGCCCTGGTAGCCGTCGCCGTGGACGACCGTGGCGAGCGACGTGTCGACACCGTCCGCGGCCAGCCGTGCCAGCGATGCGCGCGCCTCGGTGGCAACGAGCGGGGACACCTCGACCGAGGTCACCCGGCATCCCAGCACGGCCAGGAGCGCCGCGTTGTATCCGGTGCCGGCGCCGATCTCCAGTACGCGCATGCCCGGCACCACATCCAGCCATTCGATCATGCGGGCGACCAGCGACGGCTGGGAACACGACGACAACACCGCGTTCTGATCCCCGGAAATCTGTGTGCCCCCGGACGTCTGCCCGCCCCCGGACGTCTGCGGGATGTGGGTGACCAGGGCGCTGTCGGCATAGGCCGCGTCGAGGACGTCGCCGGACGGTGGGTGGTCCTGAGAGACCGTGAGGTAGCGCGGTGTGGGCCCCACACCGTCATAGAAGCCGGTCAGGCAGCGGTCCCGCCGGACGGTGGCAAACGCGCGCGCGACATCCGGCCGGGTGACGGCTCCGAGCATCCGCAGCCGCTCGACAAAGGCGTCGAGCCGGGCCGATATCGATGGACCGTCGTTTGCCGCATCCGCCGGGCCGCCCACGGCGGACACTGCCTGATCCGTTTCGTCCACCTTCCCAGCGTCGGCCAGCGTGGCATCGTTTGCCAGCCATTCGACCGATTCATGATCGCAGTTGTTGATATATTGGCCATGTCCGCAATACGGACCACAAATATATCAATGGAGCATCCAGTTTCGGACAACAAAGAATCAGGCCGTTCACCTACCGGACACGCCGCAGATCGGCCAGTTCGCGGCGCAGGTTGGCACGGGCTGCCGGCTCCCAGTGGTGAAATGCCCAGGGCGTCGCATATACCCGGCAGTCGAGCAACGCACGCAGGACGGCCACCCGGCCGGCGACCCACTGCTCCGGGGAGGCCCAGCCGTATTCCCGCCGTACTCTGCGGACGTAGACGTCGTACGCAGGCGCCGGACGGGCGAGCACCCGCAGGTCCGCATCGTTGATCATGGCTTCGTCGGGTTCGGCGGACACATGCGTCCCCGTTGCCCGCACCAACCGGTCGACGTCCCGGATCACCGACCGCGGACATCCCAGCTCGGTCAGCGTGGCAACGGCCAGCTCCCCGGAGCGGGCCTCGTTGTCGCCCGCACATGTGTCATAGACCGCGTCATGGAAGAAGATCGCAAGCCTGCCGCCGGCAACCGCCGACAGCACGCCGGCGCGCCCGGTCGGCTGATCCCAGGCCCGATCAGCCGCGACGAGCACCTGCAACGCCGTCAGCGTCTCGCCGACGTGACGGAGTGTATGGTAATAGCGACCAGACTCGCAGTAACGACGAGCCAGATCCGCAAAGGCGGCCGCCCGCCCGGCCTCGTCCGCCCGCGCGCCCACAGCCAGCAGCGCGCCGTCAAATGATCGCGCCAGCGGCGACAGCACGACGGTGCCCACATACCCCTCCGATGATCATTACTCCTGGGCGGCTCCGCGCACCGCACCTGCGAGCGCATACCCAGACCCGATCATCGGCGCATTTCCGCTCCGAGGCGACGGAAGCGCGGACCACAGCGTTGCTTTGATCGAACACACGTGCGATCATTAAACGGTGGCAGCGATCATCACCATCGATGGCGAGGACTACCCCCTGCCCGACGACACCAATGTCGAAGAGCTACGCCGTCGCATCGCTCAAGCGGTGTTCAGGTGCGAGGTCGAGCAGCTGCACCTCGCTGACGGCCACGTCATGCTGGTCAACTGGCGGTCGGTCCGGACCATCCGGATCCGCCGGGTGGACGCGACGGCTCCGGGCTCCCCCACCCACCACCGCCGGGGGTACGGATCATGACGACCGCGCCGGCGGCCAGCTCAAGACTTGTCTTGGGTGCCAGCGCAACACCGTCCACCTCGTTACGACCCACCGCGCCCGGACCACCGCCGGCGGCGCCCTGTGGTGCATGCCGACGGCGATCGGTGAGCACCGACAGGGTCGCCGGTTCCAGCACCCGGATCGACCGCACCAGCCCGGCGCCACCGCGATGGCGCCCCGGCCCGGATGTGCCCGGGTCCAGCTCGTAGCGTTCAACCCGCATCGGGTATTCCAGCTCCAGCGCCTCGATCGGGGTGTTCAGGGTGTTGGTCATACCGACATGCACACCGGACGGCCCCGGTCCGCGAGAGGAGGCGCCCTGGCCACCGCCCAACGTCTCGTAGTACGTCCACCCACGCCCGCCGATGATCAGATTGTTCATCGTGCCCTGCCCCTGCGCGGGCAGACCGACCGGCCCCGACTGGGCCGTCTGTGACCGGGCGGCGAGGGCCGGGGCCAGGGCCGCGAGCACCGTGTCCGCGATCCGCTGGGATGTCTCGACGTTGCCGGCGACCACCGCTGACGGCCGGCGCGCGTCCACCAGCGACCCTGGCTCGGTGCGCACCGTGAGCGGAGCGTAGGTGCCGTCGTTGGCCGGAACGTCGTCGGGCAGCAGCACCCGCAACGCGAAACAACAGGCCGACCGGGTGACCGCCCGCGGGCAGTTCACGTTGCCCGGTACCGCCGGCGAGGTTCCCGCGAAGTCGACGGTCAGCCCGTCCCCCTCGATCGTCGCGGTCACCCGGATCGGGATGTCGTCGTCGCCCACGCCGTCGCCCTCGACCTCGCCGACAGCGGTGTACCGGCCGTCCGGCAGACTCGCGATCATTGCCCGGCTCCGCCGTTCGCCGTAGGCCAGCACCTCGGTGAACGCCTCCAGCACGACGGCCAGACCGCGACGGTCGACGAGTTCGGCCAGCCGGGTGCCGGCGAGCCGGTTGGCGGCGGCCTGCGCGCGCAGGTCGCCACGCCGCAGCTCGGGGGTCCGGGAGTTCGCACAGATCAACTCAAGGATGTCGTCCTGCCACTCACCGTCGGCGACAAGCCGCACGGGTGGGATGATGAGCCCCTCCGCATAAATCTCCTGCGAGTCGGCCGGCATCGACCCGGGCCGCATCCCACCCACGTCCGAATGGTGCGCGCGGGTCGCGGCATAGGCGATGATCTGGCCATCGGCCGCCAGCGGCGAGACGAGGGTGATGTCGGGCAGATGGTTCCCCCCGGCAAACGGGTCGTTGAGCACCCACACGTCACCGGGCACGGCACCGCGTTCGGCCACGGCGCGCACCGACTCGTACATCGCGCCGAGGTGCACGGGGACGTGGGCGGCCTGGGCGACCATCCGCCCGGCCGCGTCGAACAGGGCGGCGGAGCAGTCCCGGCGTTCCTTGATGTTGGACGAGTAGGCGCTGCGCACGAGCAGTGTCCCGGCCTCCTCGGCGACACCGGCAAGGGCGCTGGCCAGTACCGACAGCGTCACCGGATCCATCCCGTCCTCCGTTCGAAAGCAGGCGGATGTCCGGTGTCGCCGGCTCCCACAGCCAAGGCTGGCATACGCCGTAGAATACGCTTCGGGTAATTACAGGAGTACCAGTGGTCATCACCCTGGAATTACTTCCGGGGTGATGACCAACCCGCCGGTGTGGGCTGGTCGGTGTGGGCTGGTTGGTGTGGCCGCGGGCAACAGCCGGGCCAGATAGAACGGAGAGGGCCATGGCGGATCTGAGCAACAGCACCGATCCGGCCACGAAGGCTGCGC
The DNA here is from genome assembly GCF_963555845.1 of Protofrankia sp. Cas8. Taxonomy (NCBI): domain Bacteria; kingdom Bacillati; phylum Actinomycetota; class Actinomycetes; order Frankiales; family Frankiaceae; genus Protofrankia; species Protofrankia sp. Cas8. The sequence goes on from NZ_CAUVXI010000107.1 coordinate 17,591, forward strand.
TGTCGGCACATGTGACTCCCCGGCGCTGTTCGAGGGAATTCTACGACAAGGAACTCGTTCGCCTGCAGACCGAACTCGTGCGGATGCAGGAGTGGATCGTTCATCGGGGCCTACGGGTCGTGGTGGTCATGGAAGGCCGGGACACCGCGGGCAAGGGCGGGACGATCAAACGCGTCACTGAGAAACTCAACGCCCGGCACTGCCGGGTCGTCGCTCTCGGCACGCCAACCGAACGCGAACGGACGCAGTGGTATTTTCAACGATATATCCAACATTTGCCGGCGGCGGGTGAAATAGTGTTTTTCGACCGGAGCTGGTACAATCGGGCGGGCGTCGAACGGGTCATGGGATTCTGCACCGACGAGGAGTACGAGGATTTCCTG
>NZ_CAUVXI010000108.1:0-4319 GCF_963555845.1 Protofrankia sp. Cas8
TCCTCGCCCGCGTGGGCGCCCGCCGAGATCACCGACATCGCCTCGTCCACGAGAACCGGCGTGTTCGTCATCACCCGCACAACCGGTGTGCCCGTGGCGAGCCGGTGCTCCAGGTAGGACGTGGTGATGCCAGCGGCCAACGAGACGACGAGGTGGTCCGAGGTGACAACGCCAGCGATCTCAGCTACCAGACCGGTCATGTCCTGCGGCTTGACTGTGAGTATCAGCACATCCGCCCGGGCGGCCGCGGCCGGGTTCGACAGCGCCTCGACCCCGTGACGGGCGGACAGCTCCTCTGCGCGCTCGGAACGCCGAGCCGTCACGAAGAGGCCGTCCGGATCATGACCCGAACGGAGCATTCCCGCCAACAGTGCCTCACCGAGTTTGCCGGTGCCGAGGATCGCGACCGTCATGAACGTCCCTTCGCTGGACCTGATCTCACCGCACCGACTGTCACAGCACCGACGTCACCGGGATGACCGCAGCGCGCGCAGGAAGAACAGCAGGTTGGCTGGGCGCTCGGCCAGCCGCCGCATCAGGTAGGCGTACCACTCCCGCCCACACGGTACGTAGACCCGCACCACCTCGCCTGCCCCGACGAGACGCCGCTGCTCGCCCGACCGGACGCCGAAGAGCATCTGATACTCGAACGACCGTCGGGCATGACCCGGATCCAGAGCTACCAGATCGGTTCCCGACCCTGCAACCGCCCCGGCGAGCCGACCGGCCAGGTCAACCAACGCAGGATCATGGGTGGCGACCATGGGATAGCCCCGGCCCGCCATCAGGATCGCCAGACACCGCGCGTACGAGGCGTCCACCTCGGCCCGACGAGCGTAGGCAACCGAGAGTGGCTCGGCATACGCGCCCTTGCACAGTCGCACCCGGCCGCCGGCACCAGCGAGATCACGGCAGTCCGCCTCGGTGCGCCGCAGATACGCCTGGACGACGGCACCGGTCTCGTCGAACTCCCGGCGCAGCTCGGCCACCTCGGTCAACGTCGCGTCGGTGGTGGTGTGGTCCTCCATGTCCACCGTGACGCAGGTGCCCGCCTCCCGGGCCGCCTGGCACACCCCGAGCACGAGCTCGCGGGCCAGGGGCGCGTCAAACGCCTGGCCGAACGAGGAGAGCTTGACCGACACCTCGCTGGCCGGGGTGAGACCCGCATCGGCAAGTGCCCGCAGCAGGTCACGGTAGGTCGCGGCGGACTCGTGGGCACGCTGCCGATCGATCGTGTCCTCACCGAGAACGTCCAGGGACACCCGCAGGCCAACGTCGCACAGGCCGCCGGCGACCCTGACCCCGGCGGGAACGTCCTCGCCCGCGACGAACCGGTTGACCACGGCGTGGGTCACCGGGCTGGTCGACACGAGCCGTCGGACATGAGGATCACCCGACGCGGCCAGCACCATCGTTCGCAGCATCGCGGTACGCAGCACCACTCAAGGATCCCGCAGGGTGGCCGTCGGCGGCGCGCTGGCAACGTCCTCACCCGGCGAACCGATGCGGGCGACGACCAGCACCGTGTGAAACGGCTCGGTGATCATTCCGTCAGGGAACGCCTTGAGCAGGGACCGCCGCTCAGCGGCCAGAAAGTCCTCCAGCCTGTCCCCGGTCGCCTGGACGTACGATTTCGACCGCAGCCACAGCTCGTACGCCTCCACCGCAAGCGTCCGGCTCCACCGGCCGGACACCGTCACAACCTCGGCGAACAGACCCGTCCAGCGCAACTCGTCCGCCCACGGACGCAGCCGGTGGTCCCGCTGGTAGCCCGGACTCATCGCCTCCAGCCGCTGCTGCTGGCGTTCCCACCAGCGCAGGTCCGCACCGTCGACGTCGTTCCACCAGACGGCGAGCGCGCCGCCGGGCCGCAGCACCCGCGCGGCCTCGGCCGCGGCCACCGGTACCTGGACCCAGTGCCAGGCCTGCGCGTAGCAGACGAAGTCGGCCACGGCGTCGGCGAACGGCAGGGCTTCCCCGTCGGCGCGCACCGCGCCAAGCCCGGGCGTGCGCTCGCACAGGCGACCGAGCATCCCCGGGCTGTGATCCACTGGGATCACCCGGGCCCCACGGTCCAGCAGCGCCCGGGTGGCGATGCCGGTTCCGGCGCCGACCTCGATGATGTCGGCGCCGGCAAGCTCGCGTCCGGCCAACCACTCCAGATCCACGAACAGCCGATGGGGATAGGACGGCCGCGCGGCATCGTAGGCGTCCACCAACGGATCAAACAGCGACCTGGCGCTCACCGGAGCATGGTGACACCACCCCGGAACGTCGCGATGCCACCTTCGCAAACTGCGGGTGTCAGTTCTGGAGCCTGTTTCAGCACCTGTCTCAGATTTTCTGTCCGATCACCAGGCCGATCACCAGGCCGATCATCAGGCAAATCGGCAGCCAGCTCGGTGCGACCCGGCGCCGTCAGGGCATCCGGCCGCTCACGGTCGCAGGCGCGGCCGCGAGGTTGAGCCGGGTGAACGCCAACGCCTCGGCGAGATCCGCCTCCCGCTGGGCTCGGGACTCCGCCCGCCTCGTGTTGATCTCTACGACGACGGTGCCGTCGAATCCTCGAGCCGCCAGTCTCTCCAGCAGGTCGGCACACGGCTGGTTGCCGCGTCCGGGCACAAGGTGCTCGTCCTTGGCCAGCCCGATCCCGTCGGCCATGTGAACGTGGACGAGTCGTTCACCCAGTTCGTCCGCCATCGCCAACGCGTCGGAGCGCGAAACGCTGGTATGCGAAAGATCAAGGGTGACATGCCGGTAGTCATCGCCCACCGGCGACCAGTCCGGGGCGTACGCGGAAATCTCCCGCCCCCGCGCGCGCAACGGGAACATGTTCTCGACCGCGAAGCGGACGGCTGTCTCATCCCTCATTCTTTCGATGCCCTCGACAAAATCGCGGGCAAAATCACGCTGCCAGCGGAACGGCGGATGGACGACGACGGTCTGCGCCCGTAGCGCTTCGGCGACCGTACGGGCCCGCTGCAACTTCGCCCAGGGTTCGGCTCCCCATACGCGCTGAGTCAACAGCAGGCACGGGGAATGGATGGCGAGAATCGGAATACCGTGATAATCGACAAGCCGCCGCAGAGCCTCCGGATCCTGGCTTACCGGATCCGTCAACACCATGATCTCGACTCCGTCATACCCCAGCCGCGCAGCCATCTCAAAGGCGGCCGCCGTCGATTCGGGGTAGGTCGACGCGGTCGACAGGGCGACCTTCGCCGAAGGGACCCGCGCGGTGGTCCGATCAGCTCGACGAGGAGCGATCAAGGTCGGGTATGTCGTGCCGCGGGAGGACACGGCAAAGCCCCGCGCGGGCCCACGCGGGCTCTGCACACCGTTGTCCGCGGCCTCGGCGTCCCCGAGTCGCGGCGCTGGGGTTGACGCCTCGGACATCTCTCCAGAGTAGGGCGCGTCCGCTCGATCTTCACTGACACCTCCCGTGCCCGTCATCGGGTCTCCAGGACCCCGGTAGTCATCCACCAAGTTCCCCGAAACGGCCCGCAGATGTCCGAGAAATACATATCCGGGAAATACCAGGGACCCGACCGCCGCACGCCCGCGCATCTCGCACGAACGGGGCCGCCAGCCTTCATCGCCCGCGATCGGATCAGGCAGAGGTCAACCAGTCCAGCCTACGCAGAATGACTCCCTCCCGAAGCGCCCACGGGCAGATCTCCACCTCGCTCAGATTGAGCAGTTCAAGAGCTTCGGCGGCGACGACGGACCCCGCGGCGAGCTGGCCCGCGCGATCAGCCGACACCCCCGGCAGACCGCACCGCTGCGCCGCGGACATCTTGCACAGCCGGTTGGATATCTCACGCAGCGCATCCTGGCGCAGGACCCTGCGAACGTAGGGACCACGACTGTACGGCTCGGCACCGGCGATACGAGCCAGTGACCGGAAGGTCTTCGACGTCGCCACCGCCCGCGTGGGCTCGCCGACCACATACAGGTTCGACACCACCGGTGCGATGTGCGCCCGGACGTACCGTCGCAGGGCCGCGACCTCTGACCGTTTGGGTGGGTCGTTGGTGAACCAGTCACGAGTCAGTCGACTCGCCCCCAGCGGCAGGGATGACACCACGTCGGGATCTTCATGCAACCCGGCTGCGATCTCCAGTGATCCGCCACCGATGTCGAGCGCGAGCAGGCGCCCGGCGCTCCACCCGAACCAGCGCCGGACCGCCAGGAAGGTCAGGCGCGCCTCATGCTCGCCCGGCAGGACGGCAAGCGCGACACCGCTCGCCGTTCGCAGCCGGGCCAGGACGTCCTCGCTGTTGGTGGCGTCACGCAGAGCCGATGTGGCGAACGCCACC
>NZ_CAUVXI010000108.1:4396-15545 GCF_963555845.1 Protofrankia sp. Cas8
ACACCGAGGTCGTCAGCGCGGCCACGCATCTGAATGATGCACTCGGTCAGTGTCCGCTCGCCCGCGGCGGACAAGGCGCCATCCTCGTCGAGGAGCTCTACCAGCCGCAGCGGAACCTTCACGCTCGCGGCCGGCAATGGTTGGCCGCCGACGTGCGCGTCGACGACCAGCAGATGAACCGTGTTCGACCCGATGTCGATCACGCCGAGGCGCATCCGACCGACCGCGACACGCTGCACGGCTGCCTGTCCGTTGGCCTGCCGATCCGTGGCCTGCCGGGCCGTGGCCCGCTGGCCCGTGGCCCGCTGGCCCGTGGCCCGCTGGCCCGTGGCCCGCTGGCCCGTGGCCTGCCGACCCACCGCGCCCGGATCAGCCTCCGGCTGACTACCGACAGCCGGCTTCACCGACCCGGCACGCAGTCACACGACGTAGCGGCCGACCGGCCGCTCTGTGCTGACCGCAGCAGCTTCACCACGTTCGCATCCACTCCTGTCGATTGTCGGTGGCGGGACGCATGGACGTTCCCGGCGGACATGCCCACTCACCGGCTCGCGGACCTGCCCGGCCGGGACGGAACCCCGGTGACGGCGACCGCGCCCGTCAGCCACGGCCGGCGTTCGGGCCTGTCCGCAGTTCCGGCAGCGCACCGGCAGCGCACCGGGACACGCTTCGTGCGCTGACCACCGTACGTGGCATAGAAGATCTTGGACTCGCCCCGCCTCCACCACGATACGACAATGATCAGGGTTCGAACTTGTAACCCAGCCCTCGGACAGTCACCAGGTGGCGCGGATTGCCCGGCTCGTCCTCGATCTTCGTCCGTAGCCGCTTGACATGGACGTCGAGGGTCTTGGTGTCCCCGACGTAGTCCGACCCCCACACGCGGTCGATCAGCTGGCCGCGGGTGAGAACCCGACCCGCATTACGCAGGAACATCTCCAGCAACTCGAACTCCTTCAGCGGCAGCGGGACAGCGGCCCCGTCGACCGTGACCACGTGCCGTTCGACATCCATCCGGACCGGGCCGGCCTCCAGCGTCGCGGTGATGCGTTCCTCGGCCTCGCCGCGGCGGCGGAGTACCGCGCGGATCCGGGCGACCAGCTCACGGGCGGAGAACGGTTTGGTGACGTAGTCGTCAGCACCCAGTTCCAGGCCGACGACCTTGTCAATCTCACTGTCACGAGCCGTCAGCATGATCACCGGAACGGCCGACTGCTGGCGCAGCGCCCGGCAGACCTCCGTTCCGGACAGCCCGGGCAACATCAGGTCCAGCAGAACGAGATCAGCGCCGTGCCGCTCGAACTCGGCCAGCGCGGCCGGCCCGTCGGTGGCGACCGCGACCTCGAACCCCTCCCGTTCAAGCATGAACGACAACGCGTCCGAGAACGACTCCTCGTCCTCCACGACCAGAAGGCGGGTCACCCTTCACACTCCTTCGTCATCACTGTCGTTTTCACGCTCGGCATCCGCATCGGTATCGGTATCGGTATCGGTGTCCGCATCGGTATCCATATCGCCATCTACCTCGATTTCGCCACCGACATCGGCGCCGGCCCGCAACAGGGGCAATCTGATCGTGAAGGTCGACCCGGCACCTTCGGAACTCCACACACTGACGCTTCCCCCGTGGTTCGTCGCGACGTGCTTGACGATCGCGAGCCCGAGCCCCGTGCCCCCCGTCTGGCGGGAACGCGCCGGGTCGGCACGGTAGAAGCGTTCGAACACGCGCTCCAAGTCCCGTTCGGCGATCCCGATACCTTCGTCGGCGACAGACAGCTCCACCGTGTCGCCCGCCCGTCGAACCCCGATGACCACTCGGGTGCCAGTCGGCGAGTAGCTCACGGCGTTGTCGAGCAGATTCGCCAACGCCGTTGCGAGCTGCCCCTCATCCCCGCTGACGGCGAAGTCGCTGTCACCGATCACCGCAATGGTGATCTCGCGGGCCGAAGCGGTCAGCCGGGTACGGTCCAGCGCCTCGGCCAGCACCGCCGAGACCAGGACCGGGCGCAGGTCGGGCATCGGGTCCGCACCCTGTAGCCGGGACAGGTCGATGATCTCCTGAACGAGACGCGCGAGCCTGGAGGACTCACGCGTCATCCGGGAGGCGAAACGCCGGACGGCAACCGGGTCGTCGCTGGCGACGGCAACCGCCTCGGCTAGCACATGGAGTGCGCCGACCGGGGTCTTGAGCTCATGACTGACATTGGCCACGAAGTCCCGGCGGACCGCCTCCACCCGGCGGGCCTCGGTGACGTCGTCGAGGATCACGGCCACGTGGCCGTCCGAACCGAGGCGCAGGGTGCGAGCCCGCACGGCGAACGCCTCCTGATCAGGACGCGGACGGGTCAGCGGCGGCTCCGGACGCGGTGGCAGACCGAGCTGGCGGTCACGGTCGACGCCGTCCGCGCGGGTCTGTCCGACCAGATCAGTCAGCTCATCGAGAGCCAGGCGGCCGGCGTCAATCACACCCATGGTCCGAGCAGCCGGGTTGGCCAGCACCACGGCACCGTCCGCGTCCAGCACGACCAACCCGGATGGCAGGCCGTCGACCAGGCGCCGGATGAGCCGGGACGGCAGGGCCGGCTGTGGGGCTGCCGCTCCAGGGGTCACCGAAGCAGGGGTCACCGAAGCAGGGCTCGCCGAACCAGGGGTCACCGAACCAGAGGCCTTCGCTCCGGACCGGGTACCAGGCCGCTCCGGAGCGGAACGCCACCCCGGGTTGGACGAATCCGGGCGAAGCACGAACCCGGGCCCTCGCTCACCCACACCGTCACCCACGGGCCGAATCGTAGGTGGCCAACCGTAGCCTGCGCGTGTATCAACCGAACCAGAACCGATCGTCACCAGGAGTTCATTCGGCTCACGTGATCTGTTCACCAGGGGGCGAGCAGCACCGACGATCGTTTGATCACGGCAGGGTGGCGCAGCGGTCGGGACCGCACGTTGTTCGGGAAGCCACCGCCGCCTCGCGGTACCTCGCGACATGTTTCGAGGCTTTGGGCGGCGGGATCCTTCCGGACCGCCGATATCGACCCGTAGCGCTGGGGGCGGCGGGTACGTGGTAACCACCACGAGACCCGTCCCTGCCGTGATCAAATGGGCCGACAACCGCCACGAACACGAAGGAGCCGTCCGTGCGGGACGCCTTCCACGACGATCTTGAGAGCATCAACTCGTCACTTGTGGAGATGACCAATCTGGTCGCCTCCGCGATGGCGCGAGCGACAACCGCGCTTCTCGATGCCGATCTACAGCTGGCCGAAGGCGTGATCACAGCCGACGAGACCGTGGATCTTCTCCGTAACGAGATCGAGGAGAGATCCTTCGAGATAATGGCGCGCCAGCAGCCAGTGGCCACCGACCTACGACTCATAGTCACGACACTACGCATCGTCGCAGACCTCGAGCGCATGGGCGATCTTGCACTACACGTGGCCAAGGTGGCCCGACGGCGTTACCCGGGACGCGCCATCCCGCCGGAGCTGAACTCGACCATCCTGGAGATGGGTCAGGTGGCGCAGCGGATCGTGGCCAAGGCAGGGTCGGTCATCGCGGGCCACGATGCCGCCCTCGCCAAGGAGCTGGAGAGCGACGACGACTCCATGGACGCCCTGCACCGCAAGCTCTTCCACGTACTGCTGGAAACCGAGTGGACCTACGGTATGGAGGCTGCGATCGACATCACCCTGTGCGGTCGCTTCTACGAGCGTTACGCCGACCATGCGGTCTCGGTCGCCCATCGGGTGATCTACCTCGTAACCGGCGACAAGGTCTAGATCACCGGACCGGAATCACCGGCCGGCAGCGGATGAGGCGCCGGGCCCGGGGCGCGCCATCCGGATGTGCCGCCCGGCCTCGGCGGCACATCCGCAGGCACCAGTCGTTACTTCACTTCTTTCCCTGCGCCGCCACGGCAGCGGCGGCCGTCGCCGCTGCCGTCGGGTCGAGGTACGCCGAACTCACGACCCGTAGATCGTCGTCCAACTCGTACCGCAACGGAATACCGGTGGGAATGTTCATACCGGCGATGTCGGCGTCGCTGATCCCGTCCAGATGCTTCACCAGCGCGCGCAGCGAGTTGCCGTGGGCGGCGACGAGCACGACCTGCCCGGCCCGCAGGTCGGGCACGATCGCGTCGTACCAGTACGGCAGCATTCGCGTCACGACGTCGCGCAGACACTCGGTTGTCGGAATCACGTCCGACGGCAGGCCGGCGTACCGCTCGTCCACCCCGCTGGCCTGGTCAGGCCCGATCGGCGGCGGCGGCGTGTCATAGGAACGGCGCCAGAGCATGAACTGCTCCTCGCCGTACTTCCCAAGCGTCTCGGCCTTGTCCAGGCCCTGCAGCCCCCCGTAGTGGCGCTCGTTGAGGCGCCACGAACGGCGGACCGGGATCCAGGTGCGTCCGGCGGCATCCAAGGCGATCCAGGCGGTGCGGATCGCGCGCACCAGCAGCGAGGTGTGGACCACGTCGGGCAGCAGGCCGCAGTCACGCAGGAGCTCACCGCCGCGGGTCGCCTCTGTGACACCCTTGTCGGAAAGATCTACATCCACCCAGCCGGTGAACAGGTTCTCGCGGTTCCACGTGCTCTCGCCGTGGCGGAGCAGGACGAGCGTCGGCATGCCTTCGATCCTGCCGCAACCCGGGCGTCGCATGTGGTCGGATCGACGCGACGCGCACCCGCGGACCCCTAACCCGGCCGGGACGACCCGGCGCCTGCGCCCTTTTGTCGCGCAATGCCGGGTCCACCCGCTCTGGACACGCCGGGTCCAGCACAAACAGGAGCCCCCGAGCGGTTCCATCAACCCATGTTCGGGATGACGAGCCGTCGGGACCAGCGACGACGCTCGGGGGCCTGGTGCCTGTCTGGTTCTCGCCGGTGCCGGTGCCCGCAGGTCACCCGGCCGGGTGAGGACCACGAGACCGGCTAGCGGACAGTCACCTCACGAGTCCGTTTATCACACAAAACTGGACCACCTCCCTTCTCGTGTGCAGACAACGCTACGTTCGCCCCGGCGTGCTCCGCAACCGCTTTTCCACCGCGGTGGTGCCCCGCCCGCGGCATAACCGTGCCACCCCAGGCCAGCTACACTCGGTCCATGGCGGTGGACGTCGAGGGTGGGCCGCGGGGCAGCTGGCAGACGCAGCTGCGATCTCGCGGCTACCGTCTCACGCCGCAACGCCAGCTCGTCCTGGAGGCGGTCGCCCGGCTCGGTCACGCCACCCCGGAGGACATCGTCACGGAGGTCCGCCGCACAGCGGGCGGGGTCAACATCTCGACGGTGTACCGGACGCTGGAGCTTCTCGAGAAGCTCAAACTCGTTTCGCATGCCCACCTCGGGCACGGCGCGCCTACCTATCACGCCGCCGGTGCCGAAGATCACGTTCACCTCGTCTGCGGGGCCTGCGGGGCCGTCCAGGAAGTCTCCCCGACCGTGCTGTCCGACCTGGTCGTGGCCCTGCGGGATCGCTTCGGTTTCGCGGTGGACGTCAACCACGTGGCGCTCACGGGCCGATGTGTGGACTGTGCAGACCCGAAAGCTGGTTGAACCGTCCATGACCGCCGACGCCACCACCGCGCCCGTAACCGACACCGCGCACCTGACCGACGCTGAAACGCGAACGTCCAACGATCCGGGTGATGACATCCACTACCGCTCTCCGTTGCTGGACGTCGCCGGTGCCGTGCCCGCCACCGGACCCGACCTCGGGGTGGCCGACCACTACGGGGACCCACTGCGCGAACAGCGCGAGGCCGAACGCGGCGCGGCGGTCGTCGACCGCTCGCACCGCGGGGTCATCCGCATCACCGGTCCGGACCGCCTGTCCTGGCTGCACAGCATCACATCGCAACACCTCGATGCACTGCCGGCTATGCGCGGCAGTGAGGCGTTGGTGCTGTCCCCACACGGCCATGTCGAACATCATCTGATGATCGCGGACGACGGCACGACCACCTGGCTGGATGTTGAACCGGGCACCACCGGCGCGCTACTGGCCTACCTCGCGTCGATGAGGTTCCTGCTCCGGGTGGAGCCCACGGACGCCACCGGTGCTCGGTCCGTCCTCTCGGTGCTCGGTCCGGCCGCGGTGGATGCCGTGACCAGCGCCCTCGGCCCGTTCGACCACCCGCTCCCACAGCCGGGCGGCGGGGCCGGTGGCGGGACGGAGGCCTCCGGTGATGACGGCGACCAACTGGCGCTGGGGCTGTACCCACTGGCGGCGACCCTGTCGGCCGTGACCCAGTCGGCCGCGACCCAGTCGGCCGCGACCGGCCATCAGGATCCGGATGTGGCCGGGATGCTCGTCCGTGCGATGCCCCACGGTGTCGACCTGTTGATCCCGCGACGGGAGCTGACCGCGACGGTCGAACGGTTGCAGTCAACCGGAGTGACGCTGGCCGGCGTGTCCACGTTCGAAGCGCTGCGGGTCGCCGACCGTCGGCCTCGCCTGGGCACCGACACGGACCACCGGACGATCCCGCACGAAGTCGGCTGGCTGTCCACGGCCGTCCATCTCAACAAGGGGTGCTACCGGGGCCAGGAAACCGTCGCCCGGGTACACAACCTGGGGCGCCCGCCGCGGCGCATGGTGCTGCTGCACCTCGACGGCAGCACGGTCACCCGAGGCATACCGGTAACTGTCGATGGTCGGGTGGTGGGGTTCGTCGGCACCTCAGCCATGCACGCAGAGCTCGGTCCGGTTGCGCTGGCCCTCGTCAAGCGCAACGTCGCAGACGACGCCGCACTTGTGCTCAACGATCCGGAGACAGGCGAAATCGCTGCGTCCATCGACCCGGCCAGCGGGCCGCAGCAGCCGGTCCGTCCGGCAGGTCGGCCTACAGGTACAGGTTAAGAGCGACCAGCCTGACTACCCGCCCTGTTGCTAGTCACTCTCAGTGACTAGCAACCTACCCGGTCGGGTTCAGGCCGGACGGACGGCGAGAAGCTGATCTACCTCACGTACCTGCGGATCGGAGGCATATCGACGCAGACGCCGACGCACATCCTCGGCCCGCCGCCCGTTGCGCTGCGACCGGGTGGCTTCCAGTAGCGGCGCGACCTCGCGGACCAACGTGCAGCCGTAGTCGAGGTTACCCAGATCGATCTGAACAGCTGCATAGCGTAGCAGATAGGTGGCGTGATCGCGGGCGTGGACGGCGGGATGCAGGGCCAGTGCCTGGGACAGCCACCGGTCGGCCTGAGGCAGCCGGCCGAGGTCGATGTAGCAGATTCCGATCTGTGCGGCGTACGACCCCTCGTCGAACATCCCCGCCCAGGCCGGGTCCTGCGGGGTCGCCCGTTCGAAAGCGGCCTCACAGCGCACGAGCGCCCGGGAGCATTCGCCCGGCTCCCCCAATGCCGCATAGGCGCGCGCAAGCCTCATCTGGAACATCGCGCCCGCCCGTCCGCTGATGCCGCCGCTACTGGCGACCGCTGCATTCGCCAGCTCCACTGCCTCCCGCGGGCGGTCGAAGTCAACGCACTGCAGCGACATGTTTTTCATGATGTTCGCGCCGACCAGGCGGTCCCCGGCTGCATGGGCGGCGTGCAGGGCCGCAATCCAGTACCGCTGGGCGCTGGTGTGGTAGCCGGCGTCGAACGACGCCCAGCCCGCCACCCGGGCAAGTTCGGCCGCCAGCAGCTGGAGCCGTTCCCCGATCTTCTCCGGGTACGAACCCCGCGCCAGCAGATCGGTGACCACGCCGAGTTCGGCGTCCACCAGCCGCCGGACACTTTCACCACCAAGCCGATCGTCCATCAGACGTAACCCGGGGATGTTGTGTTCGATGCGGTTGACGATCTGCGCGTCCACCGGCCCGCCGCCCAGCGCCGCAGCGAGCCGGGAAGGCTCGAGGTTCAACCACTCGCCGGCCAGGGCAGCCACGCCGGCTCCGGTGATGGTCAGAAATCCACGACGGTCAGTCAGGGCGTCTTCGACAACATCAATCATGGACGTCAGGCTGCCCGCGCCGCTCCAGGGGTAGTCGGTACGTACAACATCACCGGTCGGCAGCCAGGCGGGCCATGGATGGGCCTCGACCTTCTCCGACGGGACGCCGAGTTCGGCGGCGAGAGCGAGCTGTGACACCCGATCGGGCACCACGCCGCGGTGTTCCCAACGCCAGACCTTCTGGCGCTCCGCCGCCATGTTGGCCACCCCCAGGTCGCGCGCTCGACGCGCCACCACCCGGGCCAGCCTCTGGTAGGACCAGCCACGCTGCGCTCGGACGAACGCGAGCGGGTGGGTGCAAGCACCGGCACCGTCGGTCAACATCATCCGTCTCCTTCGAGTCGCAATTGGTGAGCAGTGAACAACAGTAGGTGGCACGGCCTCTTTCGTACAGTGACTACTTCGGCGCGATGCGTGCACACGGGTCACTTGGAGGCAACAGGACGCGCACAACCACGCCGAATGCACGGTGTTCGCAACATTGACCGCATCTACACCCCATCAAGCCTCCGATACCACCGCCATCCGCCCAACAGCTTGCTATCAAGCAAGCGATCAAAAAGATCGTACCGTCACTCTTGGACGGTGGCGGAGCGTGGACTACAACGAGATCACACGCATTGTGCCTCACTGATCGCTCAATGCAGGCGGTCGCCGAACTGCACACAAGCACCCAAAACCGGATATACTGGCACAATCACAGTATGAACGCGCCGACTACCGCGGTCAGGACGACAGGAGGCACCCATCCTGGTCGAAGAAAATCAACGACTCGAACGACGCGCCAAGCGTCACCTGTTTGCCACCGGGAGTCAGGTGATCGGCGCCGAGCCGGACGGCGAGCATGCCGGCCTCGGTCCGGACGTACACCGAACGATCCGCGCCGAGGCGTTCGACCACGACCACCTCGCCGCCAATCCGGAAGGCGTCTTCCCGACCCGTGGCGCTACCGGCGCGATCCCCAGCCTCGCCCGGCCCGGCCAGGTGCAGATGCTCCGGCCTGACACCCACCGCTACCGCACCGGCCGGCGCGGGAACGACAAAACCCCTGCCGCGCAGCGTTGCGTCCACCCAGGTGCCATCGCAGACATTCATCGGCGGGCCACCGACGAAGGTGGCAACGAACCGCGTGGCCGGCCGGTCATAGATCTCGTCCGGAGTGCCGATCTGCTCGAGGCGTCCACGATTGAGTACGGCGACCCGATCACCAACCGCCATGGCTTCGGCCTGGTCATGGGTGACGAACAGCGCGGTCGACCCCAGGCCACGCAGCAGGGCCACGATCTCCACCCGAAGCTCAACCCGCAGTTGCGCATCAAGCCCCGACATGGGTTCGTCGAGCAGGACGACCTTCGCCCGGGTGGCCAACGCCCGCCCGATGGCAACCCGCTGCCGCTGGCCGCCTGACAACCGTGCCGGCCGACGGCCCGCCAGATCGCCGATGGTAAGCATCTCCAACGTTTCGCGGGCCCGCGCCCGGGCCGCCGACTTCGACATCCCGCGCCCGTACCTCAGCGCCAGCACGAGGTTGTCAAGCGCGGTCAGGTGCGGGTAGAGCGCAAAATGCTGAAACACCATCGAGGCGTCGCGCTGGTGCGGTGCGACACCACGCTGGCTGATGCCGCCAAACCGCAGGTCACCGGCGGTCGGCGCCTCAAGACCGGCGCAGATCCGCAGCAGCGTCGACTTCCCGGATCCAGATGGCCCGAGTAGGGCCACGATCTCCCCCGGCTCCACTGACAGGCTCACTGCGTCGAGCGCACGGACGGCGCCGAAGGTCCGGCTGACCCCGTCCACCTCGATGCGGACCCCGGACCCGGCGGCGGCGGCCCCAGCCGCCGTCACGCCGGGATCACCCGCGAGCCTCCCCCTGCCCGTAGCAGGCTCAACCAACGAGCCACTCACGGTCGTCTTCCCGGCGACAACCGCTGATCCGGCAGCTGATCCGGCAGGTGAGCGACCTGGTGAGCGACCTGGTGAGCGACCTGGTGAGCGACCTGGTGAGCCGGCCGGTGGGCGAGCTGGCGAGCAGGCGATCGCGGGAGACAGCGCCGCCAACGGTGGATGCGGACGGTCATTGGGTGAGATTCTCCGCCTGGCTCTGCAACTCGGTCAGGGTCGCTGCCGGATCCGCACCCATCATGATCTTCTGGACCTCATCCGACGCAAGCGCGGGTACTTCACCACCACGCGTCCCGGTCCAGTAGGGCGCCCGAACGAGTGAGTCCACCATTGCGTTGAAGGGTACGAGCTGCGGAAACTGCTGATAGAGCGGTACCAGCCGGTTGGCGGCTTCAATGTCGACAGGTAGGTAGCTCAGCGCCTCCACACCGGCTGCGACCACGTCCGGAGCGAGCAGCGACACCATCAGTTCGGTGGCCATCTCATTCTGGCAACGATCGGTTGCGAGCACCACGAGACCGTTGCCACCGGCCACCGGGTGCTGTGTGCCGCCCGGCAGGACCGGGATCGGCGCCACTCCGAGCGGAAAAGGGCCCTTGCCCTGCTGGTCAAGTTCCCGTAGCCCCGGCACAACCGAGTTGATGCTCGCCCCGGCCATGGCGGTCTGCTTACCGAAACCGAACCGGACCAGGGCATCGGTCGGTGTCTTCGACTGCGGCCCGTAGCTGCCGACCTTGGCCAGGAAGCCGGCGGCGGCACGAGCGGCGTCGGTGGTGAAGTTCGGCCGGCCTTCCGCGTTCTGGATGTTCGCGCCCTTCGAGCCGGCAATCGTGTTGAGGAACCACTGGCCGAACTGATCCCCGGTGGGCAGGTCGATCGGCTGGACGCCCGGCAGCGCAGCCTTGATCTTGTCGGCTGCGGCGATCACACCGCCGGTGTCGGCCAGGGATTTCGGATCCACGCCGGCCTTGGCGAGCATTTCGGTGTTGTAGAGCAGAACGGGGACGGACACCTGCTGGGGAACGGCGTACAGCTGGGTGCCGACCTTGCCCAGAGTCGTGAACCGCTGGTCGTAGGAGGCGCGCAACAAACGCGGCGCCAGCTCCTGCGCGTCGAGCTGCTCGACGTAGGTGGGCAGCAGGTCAAACCCGGCCACCGCAAGGTCGGTCTTGCGCCCGGCCGAGGCGTCGGCGCTGATCTGCTGGACAATCTGGGTGTAGGTGGTCGCAGTCGACGTGATCTCAACGGTCAGGCCCGGATGGGCTTTCTCCATATATGCCTTGCCGGACCTGG
>NZ_CAUVXI010000108.1:15622-17746 GCF_963555845.1 Protofrankia sp. Cas8
GTGTCGTTGAGCGGGCCGCTGACGGTCATCCGCAGTGTCTTGACCTTGGTGGCGCACTGGGTGGACGCTCTGGCTCCGTTGACGTCGTCCACGGCAGCGGTCGCGGGTCGCGCGGTCGGGCGGAGGCTGGGGTTGACCGACGGGCCGCTCGAACCGACGGCCCCGCACGCGGTAGCCAGGAACACGACAGTGGCAAGGGCGAGCAGCCCAGCCATGATCTTCCTCGCGCGGCCGGCGGCCCCCAAAGCCCACCCGGCCAAAGGCCGCGCGACCATGATTTTCCTCGCGCGGCCGGCGGCCTCAAGCGGTCTGGACAGACGGGTCCGGATCAAGTGTCTTCCTCTCGGGCACGCCCTCATCCCTCGGCACCGACACCGGTGCCGGTGCCGGTGATTCCGGCGGCCAATCGCCGCTGAGCAAGGATGAACACGACAAGTGTCGGAATGCTTACAATCAACGCCGCAGCCGAAAGCTGGGCGAAGTCCGGGAAACCGCCGCTGGCCGAAACCAGGTTCGCCAGAGCCAACGGCGGGGTCGCGATATCCGGTGAGCGTGCCACCAGCAACGGCCAAAGATACTCATTGAAGGAGAGCAGGAAGCTGAAGGTCGCGACCGTGGCGACCGCCGGTGTCGACAGCGGTAGGACGACCGCACGCAGCGTCCGCCAGGTGCCGAGGCCGTCCATTCTGGCCGCTTCGAGGAGCGCTACCGGAATCGTGCTCATATACTGACGGAGCAGGAATATTCCCGCGGCGTTCGTCATGAAGGGCAGCACCAACCCGGCCCTGGTATCGGCCAGGCCAAGCGCGGAAATCGTCACATAGTTCGGTATGGCGGTGACCTGTGGCGGTACCAGCAGAGTCGCGAGCACCACCGCGAACAGCACGCCGCGGCCACGAAACCGGAGGCAACCGAATGCATAGGCCGCTGGTATCGCGGTGGCGAGCTGCAGAAGCGTGATCGCGATGCTCACCCCGGCTCCGGTCACCAGCGCGCGGCCGAGGTCTGCCGCGTCGAACGCACGCGGGAAGGCCGCGAAGTCAATGCCCGACGGGATCAGGTTCGACGACAACCCGAGCACGCTCTGCGGTGGACCAACCGCGGTACGCAGCATCCACCAGAATGGCAGGAAGGCGCCGCCGATCCCAGCGGCGAGGAACGCCCAGCGCAGGCCGGTTGAGATGATCGATACAGGGGAGCCGACCGGCTGGCGGCGAATCGCCACTGACATGCTCTCGATGTTCACACCGCCACCTCACGAGCGGCTCGGGCACGGGCCCATCGCCCGACGACGGCACCGGCGACGCCGAGCAGGACGACGGCGACCAGCAACAACAACGCCAGCATCGAGGCATAGCCGATCCGAAACGATCCGGTAAATCCTGCCTCGTAAATGTAGTACACGATCGTCGTACTCGAGCCCAGCGGACCACCCTGTGTGAGGACCGCGACCGTCTCGAACGTCTGCAGGGTGAGAATCGTCGCAAAAACTGCAACGAATACCGTGGTGGGAGCCAGCAGCGGCAGCGTGATTCGACGCAGCCTCGCCCAGCCGCGGACGCCGTCGACATCAGCGGCCTCGTGCACCGATCTCGGGATTGTGGTGAGCCCTGCAAGATATACGACGAAGACGAAACTCGCCAACCGCCAGGCGCCGACGAACGCCACCACCGGCAATGCGGTGGATGTATCCCCGAGCCAGTCGACCGGGCGGATACCGAACCAGCCGACCACGGTGTTCGCCAGCGCGTGCGGACTGGCTGAGAAAATATAGGAGAAAACAACCGCCACGGCAACGAGATTGGCACTCACCGGAAGAAACAGTGCCAGGCGGACAAGCGCACGTCCCCGGGTCACCCGCTCGGCCGCGAGCGCCAGGCCGAGGCCGACCGCCACGGCCGGAATAACGGTGATCAGACAGTAGACCACGGTATTACGGACAGCCTGTGCAAGGTTCGGATCGTGCAGAGCATCACGGAAATTGGCAGTGCCGACCCAGTGGAAGCTCGGACTGGTGAGAGTCTTGTCGGTGCCCGCGACGAACGCCGAGACCAGCGCCGGAGCGATCGTGAACACGCCGAGACCGACGAGGGCCGGCAGCAACAGTGCCGCCACCCGCCACCC
>NZ_CAUVXI010000109.1:0-17573 GCF_963555845.1 Protofrankia sp. Cas8
GCCGCTTGATGCCGGGCGCGGCGAGCTGGGCGACCCGGGCGCCCGCGGCGCTCGACCCGGTCAGGCTGACCAGGTCGACCTCGGGATGACTGACCAGGGTCTCCCCGGCCACGGCCCCGCGGCCCGTCACGATGTTCAGGACGCCGGCGGGCAGACCGATCTCGTGGGCGACGTCCGCGAGCACGAACGCGGCCAGCGGCGCGACGCTGCTCGGCTTGACCACCACGGTGCATCCGGCCGCGAGCGCCGGCGCGACCTTGGCGGTCAGCTGGTACAGCGGGTAGTTCCACGGCGTGATCGCGCCGACCACTCCGGCGGCGAGGCGCAGCACGATCGACGAGCCGATCCGCTCCTGGGCGGGCAGCCGTTCGGCGACGTCCGCGATCGAGCGGATGACCGACACGCCAAGGCCGACCTGGACCCGCTCGGAGGTGACCAGCGGCGTGCCGACCTCACGGCTCATCATCGTCGCCAGCTGCCCACCGCGTGCGTCCAGCCCGTCGGCGAGCTCCCGCAACAACGCGACCCGGGCCTCGATCGGGCTCGTCGACCAGGCAGGGAAGGCCGCCCGAGCGGCGGTGACGGCGGCGGCGACATCGTCAGCCTCGCCCGCCGGCACCACGCCGATGGTCTCCTCGGTCGCAGCCTCGACGACCTCGATCGTCCCGTCACCGCTCGGTGCCCGCCAGCGGCCGTCGATGTAGAGCCCGGTCCTTCGGTCCATGCGCCGGTCCATGCGCTCCTCCGGGAACGTGGCCTGACTTTATCGAGTCGAACTCAATAAAGTATGGGACGCACGTCACAATAGCAGCAGCCTCCCGCCAGCCGCAGTACTTACTTGAGACGACCTTCAGGGACGGCACGAGACCGAACGTCGGACCACGGCCGACCTGCGTTAATGCGATCATGAACCTTTCGTCTCGCCGCGGCACCGGGAATGTCTGCGGGGCCCCACCCCGTTCGAACGGCTTGTACCGTTCCGACCATGGATCGCCGGACGCTGCTCACCCTGCTGGCAGTCGGCGCGGCGCAGGCCCTGACCAGTTGCTCGGGCGAACCTGCGACACCACGACCCAGCGCCGCCGGCGGGCCGCGTCCCATCGCGGCACCGGTGCCCGCTCCCGGGCGGACCATCGGGAATCCGGCCAGCGCGCCGCATGTCGGCCCGACAACCCAGCCGGCAATCCCACCGATCCCGCCGGCCCAGCCCGGCAGCCCGTCGGTGGTGTTCGGAGCGCCCGCACCGACCCGGCGGATCGCGATCACGATTGATGACGGATATTCGCCCGAGACCGTGGCCGGCTACGTGGAGTTCGCCCGCCGCTCCGCAATCCCGATCACCTTTGCGCCCAACGGTGCCTACCGGGCAATCTGGGACCGCCACGCCGACACCCTCCGTCCGCTGATCGAGGCCGGCCAGGTCCAGATCGCGAACCACACCTGGACCCACCTGAATCTGCTCGGTCGCCCCGACGACGCGATCCGCGCGGACATCGACAGGAACGAGGAGTGGATCGAGCAGACCTTCGGCATCACCTCCCGTCCCTGGTTCCGACCGCCCTACGGGGCACACAACGCACACGTCGACGCCCTGGTGGGCGAACTCGGCTTCACCAGGATCCTGTTGTGGAACGGAAGTTTCGGGGACTCGACGTTGATCAGCCCCGAGCAGCTCATGGAACTGGCCCGCCGCTACCTGCAGCCAGGAACAATCATGATCGGTCACGCCAACCACCAGACGATCCTCGGGTTGTTCGACCAGATCCAGCAGCTCATCGCCGACCGCAAACTGGAACCGGTGACCCTGGACACCATGTTCCAGACGTCCCGCGCCGTCGGCTGAACCTGTGCTGGGACCTGCAGTGGGACCTGCAGTGGGACCTGCTCTGCGGCGGTTTCGGCTCGACGACCCACGACAGCTCCCGGCCAGGTGCAGACAACGGGCCGGGAGCCGTCGACGATGAGGCTGCCACCGAGGCTGTCACGAAGGCTGTCACCGGACGAGGAGAGTGGGAGGGCGATGACAACGCCGATGATCGAAGTAAGAGCGGTGACCAAGCGATTCGGGTCGATCGACGCCCTGGCCGGGGTCGACCTGAGTGCTGACGCCGGCACGGTCCTCGGCCTGCTCGGCCCTAACGGCGCAGGCAAGACCACCCTGGTGCGGATCCTGGCAACGTTGCTTCGACCGGACAGCGGCCTGGCGACGATCGCCGGGTACGACGTCGTCCGGCACGCGCAGCGGCTGCGGTCCATGATCGGGCTGGCCGGCCAGTACGCCGCCGTGGACGAGATGCTCACCGGGCGGGAGAACCTCGAACTGGTCGGGCTGCTCTACCACGTCGGAAAGGCCGAACGGCGCCGGCGGGCGCAGGAGGTACTGGAGCGTTTCTCGCTCACCGAGGCCGCCGACCGCCAGGTGAAGACCTACTCGGGCGGCATGCGACGACGCCTCGACCTCGGCGCGAGCCTCGTCGGACACCCGTCCGTACTGATCTTGGATGAGCCCACCACCGGCCTCGACCCGCGGACCCGCAACGAGCTGTGGACGCTCATCGAAGACCTGGTCACCGACGGCACCACCGTCGTGCTGACGACCCAGTACCTCGAGGAGGCCGAACGCCTCGCGCACCGGATCGTCGTCATCGACCGGGGCCGGGTGGTCGCCGCCGGTACCGCCGACGAGCTTAAGTCCCGCGCCGGCGGCGCCATGCTCGAAGCCCGGGTCGTCGACCCCGCCGACCTCGGCCGGGTCGCGGCGCTCCTGGCCGACCTCGGCGACGGTCCGCCCCAGCTGGACGCCGAGCGACGCCGGGTCGCCGTCCCGACGGGCGGCGGGGCCAAGGTCCTGCTGGCCGCGGGACGCCGTCTCGACGACGACGGTGTCGCCCTGGACGATCTCGGAATCAGGCGTCCCTCGCTCGACGACGTGTTCCTCTCGCTGACCGGCCACGCCGCCGGCGAGCCGGCCGATGACGGGTCCGGCGCCCGGTCCGCCACCGGTACGGCCGGAACGGCCGGAGGGCCAGAAACGGCCGGAGCGGCCGGAACGGCTCCGATACCCGCGATCTCTGGAACCCCGCGGAGGAGCGCATGAACATCGTCACGCTCGACCGGCCGACGGCACGCACGGCGTCGCTCAGCCCGACCGTCGCCCTGGGTGACATCGCCGGAATCGCCCGACGCAACCTGGTCCGGCTCGTGCGCACACCCCAGCTGCTCCTCATCTCCAGTGCCCAGCCGCTGCTGATCCTGCTGCTGTTCCGCTATGTCCTCGGTGGCGCCATCGCCGTCCCCGGCGGTGTCTATGTCAACTACATCGTCCCGGCCATATTCGTGGAGGCGTCGCTCATCGGCGGCGCGGCGACCTCGGTCGGGCTGGCCGAAGACCTCAAGAGCGGGATCATCGACCGGTTCCGTGCCCTGCCGATGGCCCGCTCGGCCGTCCTCGCCGGCCGGACCGTCGCCGACCTGTGCCGCGCCGTCGTGGTACTGCCGATTATGATCGCGGTCGGGATCGCGGTCGGGTTCCGCTTCCACAACTCCGTCCCCGCGATCATCTCCGGGCTCGGGCTCGTGCTGTTGTTCGGTTACGCCATGTCGTGGGTGTTCGCATCCATCGGCCTCGCCGTGAAGGATCCCGAGACTGCGCAGGTCGCCTCGATCCTGCCGTTCTTCCTGCTGGTGTTCCCGAGCTCGGCGTTCGTGCCGGTGAGCACCATGCCCGGCTGGCTGCGGGGCTACGCGACGGTGCAGCCGGCCAACGTCACGATCAACGCTGTGCGTGCCCTCATGGAGGGCGGCCCCGCGCTCCACTGGGTGTGGCAGTCGGTGGTCTGGTCGGTGGGCATCGGTGCGGTGTTCGCACCGCTGGCCGTGCATCAGTACCGCAACCTCACCTCATAATCGTATAAACGATCGCAGGTCCCCGATGTCCGGATGTCACACGGCTGGCTTTCGGCGGCGGCGGGACCTACCGTGAAGTAGCCATCGAGATCGGTACACGGGAGGGCGCAGGCAGGTGAACGCAAGCGGCGGGCACGTGACCGACCTTCTCGGGGCATGGGCGCTGGACGCCTGCGACGCCGAGGAGACCGCGGCGGTGACGGCGCATGTCCACCGCTGCGCGGCGTGTGCGCAGGAGGCGGCTACGCTGCGGCAGACCGCGGCGGCGCTGGCCACGCTCACCGACCGGGCGGACACCGGTGCCGAGTCGCCACCGCCGACCGCCCAGGTCGTGACCGCGGCGCTGGCGCGGCGCCGGCCGGCGCCGTCGGTACCCGCCTTTGCCGCACCGTTCGCGGCGGCGGCGGGTCTGTTCGAGTCCGCGCTCGCCGAACTCGACAGCCCGGCCAGGGCTGCGCCGAGCCCGGTGCGTGGCTGGACCATCGGCGACCTGGTCACCCATGTCGCAGCCACCGACGGCCTGCTCGCCGCCGCGATCGGGATTCCCGCGGACCCGCCGGTGGATCCGCGTCAGGACGTCGTCGCCCACAGCGAGGCGCTGATCGCCCACGCCCGCACCCGACCAGCGGAGGCGGAGTATGCCCGCGCGTTGTGGCGGGACGGTGTCGACGCGATCGCGGCGCGGCTGCGTGCCGAGCCGAACCTCGCCGGCCGGTCCATCCAGGTCGGTGGCATCGGGATGTCCGTGGCCGACCAGCTCACCGTCCGGGCCTTCGAGACGTGGATCCATGCCCGCGACATCGCCCACGCCGTGGGCCTGCGCCTGCCCGACCCGCTCGCCCACGATCTGCACGTCATGTCCGACCTTGCCGCGCGGCTGCTCGACGAGCTGTCCACCCTCGACATCCCAGGGGTGTCCGAGCCGCCGGCGGGCACCGTCGAGCTGACGCTCACCGGGCCGGGTGGAGGATCCTGGTTGGTGCGCGTCGGCGCCGTCGGGGGTGCCGCGCATGCCGGCGGCGCTGAGGGTGCCGCGCGAACACCGCCCGCAGCCGAGATCACCCTTGGCACGGTGGAGTTCTGCCTGCTGGTCGGCGACCGTAGGAGGCTCGACGACCTCGACGTCGTCATCACCGGGGACGACCCGCTCGGCCGCAGACTGCTCGCGCTCGCCCCGGCGCTGTCCGGCCCGTGACCGGCCGTCCGCGTCGCGATGCACTCACCCCAGTCCCGCTCCTTGATCCACGCTCCTTGCCCCGGGCGCTCTCAACGATGTGAATCCACTGCTACTGGAGCAGCATCGGATTCACATCCTTTTTCGGTCCCCTGGGAGGAGCCCGGATGAAGCGCTTCGACTGGCTGCACCACATCGAACAGCTCGACCCGACGACGGACTTCCTCGAGATCTACCGGATCAGCGTCACGCACGAATTCCCGTGGGACTACAACCAGTCACTGTCGTTCGCGTTGTTCCGCACCTACGCCGTCCCATCCATCGGGAGCCTGCTCGCCGGGACGGGTGAACTCACCGAACGCGTCCAGAAGCGCTACGACGACACGTCGCTGATCCTCGACGCGGTCCTGGAACACGGCTTCGCCGGCCCGGGGGGACGCACCGCGATCCGCCGCATGAACCAGATGCACGGCGCCTATTCAATCTCCAACGAGGATTTCGTGTACGTGCTGTCCACGTTCGTCGTCGTCCCGATCCGCTGGATCGACCGGTTCGGCTGGCGGCGCCTCTGCGAGACCGAGAAGGTCGCGAGCGCCCACTACTACCGCGAACTCGGGCGGCACATGGGGATGACCGCAATCCCGGCGACCTACCAGGAGTTCGCCGCCTATCTCGACGCCTACGAAGCCGAGCACTTCGCCACCGGAACGGGCGGAACCGACCCGGGCGGGCGCGCCGTCGCCGACGCCACGCTCAGGCTGTTCACCACGTTCCCACCCACCCAACACGCACCCGCCGCACTGATCAGACGGTTCGCGCTGGGGCTGATGGACGACGCATTGCGCGCCGCGTTGGGCTACCCGCGGATATCCCGGGCCGAACAGGCCGCGTGCGCCGCGGCGGTGCGGCTGCGCGGGCGGGTGGTGCGGTTCCTGCCGCCACGCACCGAACCGCTGTACACCCGCCAGCGAGCCAACATCCGCAGCTACCCCGCCGGCTACGAGATCGCCGAGCTCGGCACCTTCCCGCACGGCTGCCCGGTGGCGCGCCCCGCACCGGATGACGCCACGCCGCCGGTCACGACGGCCTGACCCCGCCGCCGCCGCCGGATTCGTAGAGTCGTGGTATGGCGTCGCAGGAACTGACCGCGCGGGTCGACAGCTGGATCTGGGCTGTGCGGCTGCTCGCAACGCGGTCGCAGGCGACCGCCGTCTGCCGTGCTGGGCACGTCCATCTCAACGGTGAACGGGTCAAGCCGGCCCACGCGGTGCGCGTCGGGGACACGGTGCGGGTACGCCATGACGGGCACGAGCGGATCGTCGTCGTCACCCGCATCCTGTGCAAGCGGACCAGCGCCACCGTCGCCGGAGAGTGCTTCATCGATCAGAGCCCACCGCCGACGCGGGAGGCTACCGCTGCGATGGGTGTCCGCGACCGGGGCACGGGGCGCCCGACCAAGCAGGACCGACGCGCCATGGAACGCCTGCGTCACCACTGAAGGCGCCCCGCATCCTCGTCGCGCGAAGCGACCGGAACAGGTCAGCTCGCGAGCAGGCGGTTCACCTCGGCGGTGTCGTAGAACTCCTCGAACCGGATGGCCTTACCGTCGACCACGGTCCAGGAGTGTACGAACCGGACTGTGCCGGTCGTGCCACCGGGAGCGCGCATGTGGTGGGTGCCGAGCACGACGAGCCGATCGCCGGACTCCACGAATTCCTGCGGCTCAAGGCGCAGCTCGGCGAAAACGGCCTGCAGCTGGCCGAAGAACGCACCGATCTCGGCGTGCCCCTTGCGGGTGCCGCCGATGCCGTGGGCCTTCATGCCCTCCGGAGTAGTCCACTCGAGGTCGGGCGCGAACGCTGCGAAGACCGCGGCGACGTCACCCCGCCCGAACGCCTCGTACGCACCGTTGATGACGTCAGTGTTGCTGGACATGTGCCTTCTCCCCCTTGGATGGTTACAGAACGTTTGGACCCCGCGCATGGATGACCCGCACGGACATCAAAACATGTGAGCGTCATCACATGTCAATAGATCAATCGGACGGATTCGGCCCCTCAGGCGGTAGACGCCCGCAGCTGGAGGTCGGCCAGTTCCGTCAGGTCGATCACCCGGCGGTCGAGATGGGCGAAGTCGACCGGGCTACCGGCCAGACTCGCGGACTCGTAGCGGCGTTTGACACCCTCAGCGATCACCGCCATCCGCCAGTAGGCGAAGGCCCGGTAGTACGCCACGTCCGCCAGGTCCGCCAGGTCGAACCCGGTGCGCTCGGCATACCGGTCGATGATCGCCGTGCGGTCCGGGAATCCGGCCGCGCGGGTCGGCGGGGTCGCCATCCACACCGGCGGCGTTGCGTCCGCCGGTAGCTCCCAGCTGTTGAGCAGCACGCCGATGTCGGCCAGAACGTCACCGACGCTCGCGAGCTCCCAGTCCAGGACGGCCACCACACGCCCGTCGGAACCGAGCATCACGTTGCCGAAACGGAAGTCGGTGTGCACCAGACCGGTCCGGGACCGCTGCGGGCGGCTCCGCCCGAGGCGGTCGGCCAGCTCCGCCACGACCGGCAGGTCGCGGGTTCGGACGCGGTCCCAGACGCGCAACCACCCGTGCAACGCTCGCGCGATGAAATCCCCTCGCGGCGACAGGTCGCCCAGACCCACGGCGGTGACGTCGACCCCGTGCAGGTCGGCGAGGGTGTCAACAAGCTCCCAGGCGGCCCGCTGCCGCGCGGACGGATCGGGCAGGATCCGTTCGACGTCGCCCGGTGTCGCCACGACGTGCCCGTCGACCCAGGTCATGACGACGAACGGCGCGCCGGTGATCTCAGCGTCATCGCACACGGCGAGGACCCGCGGCACCGGTACGGCGCTCGGCCCGAGCGCGGAGAGAACCCGGGCCTCCCGGATGACGTCGTGGGCGCCCGGTGGGTAGGCACCCAGCGGAGGCCTACGCAGCGCGAAGCTCCGGCCGCCCGAGTCCGTCACCCGGTAGATGATGTTCGAGTGGCCACCTCCGACGACCACGTCGAACCGAAGTGGTCCCGTGGCAGCGGGGACGTGCGCGCCAAACCACTCCTGGACTGCCCGCACGGCCAGACCCGGGGTTTCCCGCGACCCGTCCGGCATCAGTCGGCCAATCCGACGGGCACGCCCGCCTGGAGCAGGTCGTGGTATTCGCAGTGTCCGACGCCGACGCGCCCGTCCGGCCACGTCCACATGGTCGGTGACTTGACGATGCGCAGGATGCTCTCGACGCCGTCCGCTCCGGTTCGCCGGTGCCGAGCCGGCAGCCATGCCACCGGCTGCCCGCTCGCGGACCACTCCCGGTCGGCAGCGAAGATCCGTACCGACACCGACCGCAGCTCATGGTGGGGTTCACCGGCGTAGGCGTTGTGCATCTCGAAGTCGTCGACGACCGCGAACTCACCGCCCACCCAGACATGTCCGCTACGGGTGCTCCTGGTCGGGCCGACAGCGCGAAGCAGCATGAACCCGGTGTCGTCGTCCAGGGAACAGATGAGCCAACGCATGTAGATCTTCGCCTGCCAGTTACGCGGGCCCCACGAGTGGTCCTTGCCGCCCCGGCCGTCGAGCTGCCACCTCATGTCGCCGACGCGGACCGTCCCGGTGATGTGGGCAAGATGCTGGTAGTGGAAGTCGGCCTGACCGGGCAGAAAGATCTTCTCGATGTGCTCCTGATCGGATCCCATCACCGCGGCCAGCCCCTGCGTGGATGTCACGAGGTCCAGTTCGCACTCGATCCGTGGGCACTGTGCGTACGCCCGCCTGGGGTCGGTGAGCAGCCACGGGTCGTCCAGCAGCAGAGCCTCGCCCGCGACGCGCACCTGCCCGGCTACGTATGGTTCGCCGACCGACCATTCCTGGCCGCCCGCTGCGAGACCGTTGGCACCGATGGGCGCGCGGGTGAAGGCGAAGGCGACCCGGCCGTCGGGCAGGTAGACGCACGCGGACACCTCGGCATGCCCCTCGTTCGGCCGCATCCCCAGCCGCAGCCAGCCGCCGACCCGTGCGGTGGCGTCGTAGAAGTCGACGTAGCGGCTCTCGCTCCACGTCGGGTCCGAGCCCGGAGTGTGCAGGTAAGCATCCGCCAGCTCCAGCCGCGCTCCCACGTGATGATCTCCTCACCGAAGCCGACCCGATACGGATCAATGAGTTAGATGTTACCGCGATGACACTGCCAGGGGCACAATGCGAAGAACACGATCACACACTCGGAGCGATCCCGAAAGCTCCGCACAGGACGGGAAACGGGTGTCGATGCGAGGCGACGAGAATCCACGCCGTGTGCTGCGCCTCGCGCCGGACATCGGACCGCAAAGCGGGCCGGGCAGTGCGCCCGATGCCGCGCCGCGCACCGGGTCCGATGCCGCGGGACGTGCCGACGACCTCCTTCAAGGCGCCGGCCGCGGTGACGCCGATGCGTTCGCCACCCTCTACGACCTGCTCGCCCCGCGGGTGTTCGGGCTCGTCCGGCGGGTACTACGCGACCCCGCGCAGTCCGAGGAAGTCACCCAGGAGGTGTTCGTCGAGGTGTGGCGGACCGCCGCCCGCTTCGACCCGACCAAGGGCAGCGCCGCGACCTGGGTCTGCACGCTCGCGCACCGCCGGGCCGTCGATCGCGTCCGCTCGGTGCAAGCGTCGACCGACCGTGAACGCAGGGTTGCCCTGCTCGACTATCGGGACGCGGACGGCTTCGATGACGTGGTCGAACAGGTCGAGGCGAGACTCGAGCGTGAGCGTGTTCGCCGCTGTCTGGACCGCCTCACCGGCATCCAACGGGAATCGATCACACTGGCCTATTACCGCGGGTACACCTACCGTGAGGTTGCCGAGTACCTGAAAGTCCCGGTGGGAACGGTGAAGACGAGGATGCGCGACGGCCTGATCCGGCTACGTGACTGCCTGGGGGTCGGACGATGACTCCCCCGGACGTCCACGCGCTGACCGGTGCATACGCCCTGGACGCCGTGGACGCCGGCGAGCGGGCACAGGTCGAGGCGCACCTCGCCGGATGCGAGTTCTGCGCCGAAGAGGTGGCCGGGCTGCGGGCAGCCGCCGCGACGCTGACGGAGGCGGGTGCGCTGGAGCCGCCCGCGTCGCTACGGTCGGCGGTGCTCGGGCGAATCGCGACCACCCCGCAGCTCCCGGCGCAGGCCGAGCGGCCGCAGAAGAGGCAAGGCCGCCCGCGCTGGCTGCGTCCGGTAACCGCGGCCGCCGCGGCGGTGGTCGCCGTCACCGCGGCCGGCCTCACGGTGGCCGACCAGCACCGGCGTCTGGACGACGAGCGCCAACGCGCCGACCGCCTGAGCGCGCTCGCATCCGTGGCGCTGTCACGCTCGGCGGGCATGCCGCTGGACGGCGGCGGAAGCCTGGCCGTGGTGGCCGTGGCCGACAGCGCACTGGTCTCTGCGCGGGACCTGCCTGCGCTCGCCGGCGGGCGGGTCTACCAGTTCTGGTTCGTCGGCGCGGACGGGGTGCGCTCCGCGGGCACCGCCGACGGCCGCGCGGTGGCGGTGGACCGCCTGCTGACCGGGGTCGGTGCCGCCCGCGCCATCGCGGTCACCGTGGAGCCGGCCGGCGGTTCCGCGCAGCCGACCACACCGGTGCTGGTCAACGCCCCCGTCCGCGCCTGACCAGTCACAGAGCGAGAAGGGACAGATAGGAGCGATATTTTCGTATGTCAATTCCGAAGCACCACGCCCAGCCGACCATTCCGACGAATTGCTGTGTCTGGCGCAGGGCATGCAGTTCGACCTCATACCCTCGGCGCACCGGCTGGGGGGGAACGGTGCCAGGTGAGCGAAGGAAGAAGAGGCTTTCGTTTCGTCCATCGCTCATGTGTGTGCCGAACTGGGCAATGAACGTACTGAATGCGGCGACGGGATTCGTCGGTGTGTCCGGGCCCAGCCACCACGCGGCCAATAGCTGCGTCCCAGCACCGTCCCGAGCGTCGTATGCACTCAGTAGC
Source organism: Protofrankia sp. Cas8 (assembly GCF_963555845.1). NCBI lineage: Bacteria > Bacillati > Actinomycetota > Actinomycetes > Frankiales > Frankiaceae > Protofrankia > Protofrankia sp. Cas8. Next base: position 11,069 of record NZ_CAUVXI010000109.1, read on the forward strand.
ATCGGCCAGCCGCCGGGTCGGTCCGGTGGAGCCACTCCGAGCAGGACGAATCCGGGCTCCACATTGAACCGATGCGCTTCGCTCGCCCGCCATGAGGCCATCTCTGCCACATCTGGAGCGATTCCGAGTGGATGATTGTTCATGACCAGGTAGCCGGGGGTCGCCAGCAGATCAGCGGGCATCGTCCGCTGCACCCGAAACCGGTCCTCCATGAGCAACGACTCGATTCCTGCCGCCACCTGACCTCGTCTCCAGAACACGATCGGATGATACGAGAGCCGGGCAAGTCGGACGCGGGGTGGCAACCTCCGTAACCTGCCAACCCCGCTGGGGAGCGGCCGCAACCGGCGACAGCCTGCTGACGTTGCGGTACCCGAACCCATCCGGTCGCCATCGGGCGCCGAACAACAGGCGGAAAGCATGCTCACCCGCTACCCGCTTGGCGTCGTCAAGGTACTGCCCTTCACCGTGCACTCGGCCGGCGATTACCTCGCCGCCGCACTCCTCGTCCTCTCGCCGGTCGCTCTTTGGGAACGATGTGAATCTGGTGTTGTGGTAGGAGCATCAGATTCACATCGTTAAGAGCCGGCCGCCCGTTTTGAGGCTTATGTCCGGGCGATCCGCGCCCAGCCTGCGGTCTGCACGGATGTGGCAGGAGACCAGGATGCGCCGATGGCCAGGACGGGCAGCAGCAGACCAGGCGCATCTGCAAACCGACCGCAATGATCGTTTCCGGTTATCGTCGGCCGATGAGCACCGACCACCGGCATGACCCCGGCGCGGGCGATCACGCGCACGTCGGCGATGGTCACGGCCATCGCTCCGACGGCCATCGCTCCGACGGCCACCCGCACCGCGATCAGGCGCCGCTCCGTGGAATCGGCCCGCGGCTGCGGCACGCGCTGTCGCAGGCGGCGGGCGGGCACAGCCATGACACCGCCGACCAGATCGACGACGCGGTGGAGGCCGACGCCGCCGGCCGGCGGGCGTTGCTCGCGAGCCTCGCGGGTCTCGGACTGACCGCCGCCGTCCAAGCGATCGTGGTGGCCGTGTCAGGGTCGGTGGCATTGCTGGGCGACACCCTGCACAACGTCGCGGACGCGGCGACCGCGATCCCGCTGCTGATCGCGTTCACGCTGGCCCGGCGCCCACCGAGCAACCGGTTCACCTACGGCTACGGCCGGGCAGAGGACCTCGCCGGTATCGCCGTCCTCGTCATGATCGCGCTGTCCAGTGGGCTCGCCGCCTTCGAGGCGATCGACCGGCTGGCGCACCCACGCCCGGTCAGCCACCTCGGCGCGGTCGCCGCCGCCGGCCTGGTCGGCTTCGCCGGCAACGAACTGGTGGCCCGCTACCGGATCCGCATCGGCCGGCGGATCGGGTCGGCGGCACTGGTCGCCGACGGGCTGCACGCCCGCACCGACGGGTTCACCAGCCTCGCGGTCCTGGCCGGCGCCGGCGGTGTCGCACTGGGATGGCGATGGGCGGACCCGGCCGTCGGACTGGCGATCACCGTGGTCATTCTCGGGGTGCTGCGCTCCGCCGCCCGGGTGGTGACGGCCCGGCTGATGGACGCGGTCGACCCGGCCCTGGTCGCCGAGGCCACCGACACGTTGACCCACACCCCGGGCATCCGCGCGGTCCGCGAGCTACGGATCCGCTGGATCGGCCATGCGCTACGCGCGGAAGTCGACGTGACGGTCGATCCACAGCTGTCGCTGGTGGACGCCCACGACATCGCCCACGCCGCCGAGGCACACCTGCTGCGTCACGTCCCCCGGCTGGCCGCCGCCACGATCCACACCAGCCCAGCCCACCACCACCCGACACACCAGCACCCGGCCCACCACCCGGTCGTCGCACCCGCCGGCTCATAGGAGCGCGCGGTTCGACACAACGTGACCTTCAGTGATGTATATCGCTGAATCTGGGCTGGTTGATGGCGTGCGGACCTGCCGGTGTGCGGGCGCTGACGGCTGGTCGTGATGATGGTGACATGGGGGTATCTCGGACGCGGCGCACCGGTCCGATCACGCTGCTGCTGCTGGGTTTGTCGGCTGGTGTCACCGGTGTCCTGGCGTGGTTGCTGGGGCCGGACTCGGCGATCGCCCGGATCGGGGTGGTGGGCGGTGTCCTGGGGCCCCCAGGGCTGTGGCTGGCGTGGGCCTCCTACCGGGACCGGGACGACCGAGCCGACAACGCGGACCTGACGGTGGAGCAGGTCGCCGATCAGATCGCGGTCGCGGTCCACGACCAGTGGACGGCTGAGGCGGAGCTGCGCAGGCTGAACGATCCGCACGCGCTGCCGGTGCGCTGGCAGCCGGCGGATCCGGGGCTGGTGCAGGACTGGGCGTCGTTGGTCCGGTTGGCGACCGACCGCGGTGCCGGCTGGCCGTCCCCACCGCCGGCGGGGATCTGGGCCGCCGGGCCGGCCGGGCTTACCGGGCTTGCCGGCAGCGACAACGAGCTGATTGAGGCGCTGGACCGGGTGCCGACCGGGCGGCTGGTGGTGCTCGGCGAGCCGGGGGCGGGCAAGACGATACTGCTGGTGCGCTTGGTGTTGGCCCTGCTTGCCCGGCGTGGCCCCGCCGAGCCGGTACCGGTGCTGGTGCCGTTGGCTTCCTGGAACCCGACCGGGCAGCACCTGTACGACTGGTTGGAAACCCGGCTGATCGCCGACCATCCCGGTCTGGGTGACCCGGCCCCGGGGCCCGGCAGGTTGAGTCGGGGGCGGGCGCTGCTGAACGCAGGGCTGATCGTGGCGGTCTTGGACGGGCTCGATGAGATCCCGGAAACGGTCCGGGGCGGTGCGATCGACCGGATCAACCAGGCGTTGCAGCCGGGGCAGCGGCTGGTCTTGGCTGCCCGCAGCCGGCCCTACCAGGCAGCCGTACGCCCGGCCGGGGGAATCGAGGTCCGTCTGACCGGTGCCGCGGGCGTCGAACTGTGCCCGCTCGACGCCGCCGCCATCACCGACTACCTGCACGCCTCCGCGGGTGGGCCGGCTGCGGCCGCCCGGTGGGACCCGGTATTGGCCACCCTCACCGCCAGCCCTCCCCCTCCGGTGGCGCAGGCACTGACCACCCCCCTGATGACCACCTTGGCCCGCGCCATCTACAACCCTCGCCCGAACGAGCAGCTGACCGCCGTCCCTCGTCGACCGCTCGAGCTACTCAACCCGGGTCTCTTTCCCACCCGCTCCGCGGTCGAAGAGCACCTGTTCGACGCCTTCATCCCCGCCGCCTACCGGCCCCATCCCGACCCGGCCCGGCGCTGCCCCTGGCCGGCAGCCGACGCCGAACGGTGGCTGGTCTTCCTCGCCCGCCACCTCGACCACAACCTGCACGGCACCCCCGACCTTGCCTGGTGGCAACTCCCCACCGCTGTCTCACCACACCGGCGCTGGCTTCCCGGGCTCGCGGTCGGGCTCGCGGTCGGGCTCACGGGCGGGCTCGCGGGCGGGCTCGGGCTCGGGCTCGGGCTCACGGTCGGGCTCGGGCTCACGGTCGGGCTCGCGGCCGGGTGGGGGGAAGGAGCCCCGGCGCGGGAAATACGGTGGCGCCTCAGCGTCTCCGACCTCACGGTCGGGCTCACGGCCGGGCTCGCGGGCGGGCTCGGGCTCGGGCTCTGGCTCGGGCTCGGGCTCTGGCTCGAGCTCGTGGTCGGGCTCACGGTCGGGCTCGCGGCCGGGCTGGACGGGCTCACGGCCACCCCGGCTGACCTCACAGCGGCTGCCGGTCCGAGGTCGATCTTCGTCCAGGATCGGGCCACATTCCGCTCATTTGTGCTCGCGGACGGGCTCACGGTCGGGCTCACGGCCGGGCTCTTGGCCGGGCTCACGGTCGGGCTCACGGCCGGGCTCACGACCAGGCTCACGGCCGGGCTCACGGCCGGGCTCTTGGCCGGGCTCACGGTCGGGCTCTTGGGCGGGCTTCTCAAGACGGCGTGGGGATCGTTTGCCGTGGCGCGGGCATGGCTGGCGATGCGGGGCCGGTTGCCGCGAGAGCTGATGGCCTTTCTCGCTGACGCGCACGAGCACCGGGGTGTGCTGCGTCAGGTCGGGACGGTCTACCAGTTCCGCCACGTCGAACTCCAGCGTCGCCTGGCCAACCGGTGACGAGTTGCCCTTCAGGAGTACGCGGAGCCGTCCCGGATGCCACCGGGCCTGGCAACTCCTCAAGCTCCTGAGTGACCGCTACCAGAGATGAAGTGAGCGACAAATAACTCTTGAAGAGGCCCGTCATCTACTTCTAAAAGTCACATACAACCGGCCACCCGCACCCTGGTCAACACCCTGTGCGCACCTGACCCTCAAGCCCTCAGTAGGCACCGTCCAGGCGACGGTGATCCCAGGACAGGACACGGTCCGGCTCGACGAGCACGGCAGCCCGCTTCTCGACGACACGCTCGGCCATCGTGTCGGTCGTGATGGCCCGCCCCGCGGCAGCTATCCGGGTGAGCACCGCCTTCATCATCGGACGGATCTCGTCAGGCTCCTCGATCAGCCGCGCCCGGCCGTAAACCAGTACGCCCCGGACCGACCCGTAACTCTCGCCCAGGTCCTCCACCAGGCAGGTGACCCGGCTGTCACGGCGCAGGTTCACTATCTTCTGGGCCTTCGCATACGAGCTGAACACGATCCGGCCATCCATCAGCCCGTAACTGACCGTCGCCAGATGCGGGATGCCATGCGGCCCGTTGCTACCGATCACAGCGCTCCAGTGCCCGTGCAGGAAGTCGTCGATCTCCTGCGGGCTCATGCGAATCTGGTCACCGCGTGTCCGACTCATGGTCGCGACGCTATCGCCACCAACCGGGGCAGCGCCGCCAGTACCTCGTCCAGTACCTGGTCGCCGTTCTCCTCCGCCGCCGTATCATGAGAGAATGACCTTCGAGCGGATCAGTGTCGACCCCGCCCAAATGGGCGGGTTGCCCTGCATCCGTGGGATGCGCGTAACGGTCAGCGCTGTTGTCGGCCAGCTCGCGGCCGGTCGTTCCGCCGAGGACGTCCTGGCGGACTACCCTTACCTCGAGTACGCAGACGTCCTAGCCTCCTTGGAGTACGCAGCGGCGGCGGTCAGCGAGCGTGAGCTGCCGCTGGCCAACTCGGCGTGAATTTTCTGATCGACGCGAACCTGTCTCCCCGGGTTGCGGCACGGCTTCGTGCCGCCAGCTACGACGCCCAGCATGTCGTCGACGTGGGGCTTGGTACGGCCACAGACGCAGACATCGTCACATGGGCGACAGATCATGAACAGATCATCGTGTCCAGTGACAGTGATTTCAGCGCGATCCTCGCACGGCAGCGGCGTACCAGGCCATCGTTTGTGCTGATCAGACACCTCAACGAACTGGCTCCCGAGCAGCAGGCCGAACTCCTGCTGGCCAACCTTCCCGGCGTCGCGGACGAACTTGCCGCAGGCGCCGTGGTCACAATACTTCGTGACCGGATGCGTATACGCTCCCTACCGTTTCATTCCTCATAACGGTTGACGCTCTTTCCCAAGGACACGAGTGGCCGCTGGACGCCGTACCCACCTGATCCGCTCATATCCGGGAAACCTCCAGGTTCTCCGGCGCGAAGAGCACCGCCGGTAGCCGCACCCCCATCCGACGGAGTCATCCCGGTGGTGTCGGCGAGACGACAGCGGATTGAGGCGGGAAGGCGGTCCGCGGACCCATCCGACCGCCATCGGGCGCCGAACAACAGGCGGAAAGCACAACCGGACCGTCGACAGACCCGACCAACGCCTGGAGGTTCCGCCATGTCCCTCGTCCGCTTCCTGCCCGCCTGGTTCCACGCCGTCGCCGACTACGCCGTCGCCGCACTGCTCATCATCATCCCGCTGGCGGCCGGCGGCTCATCGCTCGCAGTCGCAACCGGCGTCACCGTGGGAATCGTCATCGCCGTGGTAAGCATGCTCACCCGCTACCCGCTCGGCGTCGTCAAGGTACTGCCCTTCACCGTGCACTCGGCCGGCGACTACCTCGCCGCCGCGCTCCTCGTCCTGTCGCCGGTCGCGCTGTCGTTCACCGACACCGACGGCGGGCTTTCCGCCTTCTACCTCGGCAGCGGCCTTGCCGTACTCGCGGTCAGCCTGGTCACCAACTACCAGTACAGCCCCGCCCGCACCGCACAGCTCCCGACCGTCCGCTCACAGCACGCCTGACCAGCCAAAGGGCGCGCGACACCACCACCATCGCGCGCCCCAGGCCGACCCAGGGAAACCCCCTCGCTATTCGGAACGACCTGTTGCCGGGCGTTCTTGGGAACGATGTGAATCTGGTGTTGTGGCAGTAGCATCAGATTCACATCGTTAAGAGCCCGCGGTCCGCCCGTGCGTACGACACGAAGAAGTCACGACGCTCGTCCGCTCCCCCACTCAGGTAACGATGATCGCATCAGCACGCGGCCTTGGACAGCCGCATACGTCAAAGCACCCCGTCAGTGGAATGGCAATTCCCCCGCGGGGCGGGTCACTGAGGGCGGGTTCAAACGGTCGTA
>NZ_CAUVXI010000110.1:0-5988 GCF_963555845.1 Protofrankia sp. Cas8
TCACGGTCTCAGCGGTCGGCGCGAGGGAGACCCCCGGTACCGGCCGTGACAGGCCGCCAGCACCGGCACGCCTGACAAAGAGCGGGCGGTCCTCGGTCGCCCAGGGCAAGGCGGGTGCGCGTCCAGCCGATCCGCGATCGTCCGATTCACAGTCATCACGGTCGCGTCCGGCCGGCGCGGGACAGGAGGAGTAGAGGTGTCCTGGGCCAGGAGGCTCTACCGCAGCGAGTTCGAGGTCGACTTCGTCGGCCGGCGTAAGGTCTGGTATCTCGTCTCCGCCGTGGTCCTGACGATCTGTATCGCCAGTATGGCGATCCGGGGTTTCTCGCTCGGGATCGACTTCAAGGGCGGTGCGCTGTTCCAGTTTCCCGCCGGCGGCCGGCCGGTCGCGGAGGCGCAGGCTGCACTGTCCGCGGCCGGTGTCAACCCCGCCGACGCCGTGGTTCAGGAGCTGGAGACCTCGCACCAGATACGGGTGCAGACCCCGTCGTTGACCGACGTGCAGACCGCGCAACTCCAGACCGCCATCGAGCAACGGTTCGCCGTCGCCGATACGGCCATCGACATCTCGACGGTCGGTGCGTCCTGGGGGTCGACCATCACCAACAAGGCGCTGCAGGGGCTCGCGGTGTTCCTGGTGTTGGTGATGATCTATCTATCCATCAGGTTCGAGTGGAAGATGGCGGTCGCCGCCATGGCGTCGCTCGTCCACGACCTGGTCGTCACCATGGGCATCTACTCGCTGGTGGGTTTCCAGGTCACTCCCGCCACGGTGATCGCTTTGCTGACCATCCTGGGCTTCTCCCTCTACGACACGGTCGTGGTCTTCGACCGGGTCCGGGAGAACACCGCCGGGATGGGCACGACCAGCCGGCGCACCTATGCCGAGGCCACCAATGACTCGTTGAACCAGACGTTGATGCGTTCGCTCAACACATCCTTCATCGCGCTGGTACCGGTCGGTTCGCTGCTCTTCGTCGGTGCCGGGCTGTTGGGTGCCGGTACGCTGGAAGATCTTGCTCTCGCCCAGTTCGTCGGCATCGCATCGGGTGCCTATTCGTCGCTGTTCGTCGCGACGCCGCTGTTGGTGGATCTGAAGAAGAACGAGCCGGCGGTCCGGGCACTGGATGCGCGGGTGGCCCGGTCCCGGGCGGTGGCCCTGCGCGAGTCGACCAAAGGGCCCCGGGTCGCCACGGGGGTGGGGACCATGCCTGCGCCTGACCCCGATGTGCAGACAGGGGACAGCGGGGTGGACATCGGTGCGACGCGGGGTGCGACCGGCGCTGACGATTTCTTCGACGACGAACGTGAGAAACCTCTCGGCAACCGTGAACCTGCCGTGGCCGGGGCCCGATCCGGCCGGCCCGGGGCGGCGCGCCGGCCGACGCAGGCGCGGCGTTCTGGCCGCAAAGGCCGTCCAGGCGGTAAAAAGCGGCGGTGACGACCACCGAACCAACCCCGATGACCGCGGCGACCTCCACCGGCGTCCCAGGCCGTGCCGCGGATGTGCTGCGTGCCCACGTTCGAGACGTTCCCGACTTTCCCAAGCCCGGAGTGATCTTCAAGGACATCACGCCTCTGCTGATGACACCGGCGGCCTTCGCGGTGGTCATCGACGCGCTTGCCGAGACTGCCGACGGCCACGGTGCCACCGTCGTGGCGGCCATCGAGGCGCGCGGTTTCCTGCTGGCGGCTCCGGTTGCCTACCGTCTCGGTGTCGGTGTTGTTCCCGTTCGCAAGCAGGGCAAGCTTCCCGGTGCGACGATCAGCAGGTCCTACGATCTGGAGTACGGCACCGCTACGCTGGAAGTCCAGACCGACGCCTTCAGGCCCGGTGACCGGGTGCTGCTCGTCGACGATGTCCTTGCCACCGGTGGCACCGCGCTCGCCACCGCCGAGCTGGTACGCCAGTCCGGCGCCGAGGTTGTCGGGCTCGCCGTGCTGATGGAGATCATGTTCCTGCTCGGACGCGATCGCCTGGCGCCCCTCGCGATCTCGTCGATCATGGAGGTGTGACGGATCGGGCGGCCTCGTGGCGATTCGATCACGTCAGCTCTGATCCGTAGGCCCAGTGACCTACATGTGATCCAGCTGTGTCTGTCTGGGGTTGCGGATGGAGAGCGACCGACGCAGCGTTAGCCTGCAAGGGTTGGCCGAAGGGGGTGCGATCGTGGTTTGTCGCACCACCGGCGGCCGGGTGAATTGCTAGGTGAAGCAGGAGTGGCTTGTGCCCGAGGCAGCACCGGTGGTGACCGGAGTGTCCGAGCCTGGCGTGACGATCGTTGACGAATCGTCGTCGGCAGGCGAGTACGGCGCGCCTGGCGCCGGGGAGGTCGACCACGGGGAGCCCGACCCCGGCGAGGGTTCGCCGGTGGTGCCGCGCCTGGGGCACGAGTCGCCGCCGCTGCCCCGTCGGGTCCGGGGCCGGTTCTCCAAACTGGCGTCGCATCGCGCACCCTCGCCGTCGCTGTTGGATCCGGTACTGCGGGGGCTGCTGGCCAACCATCCCCGCGCCGATGTCGGCCCCGTGTACCGGGCGTTCGAGACCGCGGCAGGGGTGCATACGGGCCAGGTGCGTCTGTCCGGGCATCCCTATGTGACCCATCCCGTAGCTGTCGCGAGCATCCTTGCCGATCTCGGCATGGACACCCCGACGCTGTGCGCCGCGCTCCTGCATGGCACCGTGGGCGACGCTCACATGACCCTCGAGGGCATCCGGGACGAGTTCGGCGACCACGTCGCGGATGTTCTCGACGCGGTGATGAAGCTCCACCGGGTGAAGGTCGGTGAGGGCGCCCAGGCCGAGACGATCCGTCGCATGGTGGTCGCGATGGCCCGTGACCCGCGGGCGCTGGTGATCAAGCTCGCCGCCCGTCTGCACAACATGCGGACCCTGCGGTTCCTGCCCGAGCACAAACAGGAACGTAAGGCTCGCGAGACTCTGGAGATCTACGCCCCCCTCGCTCACCGGTTGGGGATGAACTCGCTCAAGTGGGAGCTGGAGGATCTCGCTTTCGCGACCCTCTACCCGAAGCGTTACGACGAGATCGTCCGCCTGGTGGCCGAGCGCGCGCCGAGCCGGGACACCTACATCACCGGTGTGGTCTCCGCGGTGGTGGCCCATCTCGGTGAAGCTAAGATCAAGTCTGTCGTCACCGGTCGTCCCAAGCACTATTATTCGATCTACCAGAAGATGGTGGTGCGCGGCCGGTCGTTCGACGACATCTACGACCTGGTCGGAATCCGGGTGTTGGTTGACTCCGTCCGCGACTGTTACGCGTCCCTGGGTACGCTCCACGCGAACTGGAAGCCGATTCCGGGTCGGTTCAAGGATTACATCGCGATGCCCAAGTTCAACATGTACCAGTCGCTGCACACGACGGTGATCGGGCCCGACGGCAAGCCCGTGGAGCTGCAGATCCGCACCCACGCGATGCACAACCGGGCTGAGTACGGGATCGCGGCGCACTGGAAGTACAAGGAGGACGGGGTCGCGGCCCAGCCGTCAGGCACGGCGAAGGCGCGGGCGTTCGGGCTTGCCGACGGCGGGTCGAAGGCGGGCGGCCGGTCCCGTCGGGGTGGCTCCGGCCACGATCAGACCGCCTGGCTGCGCCAGATCCTCGACTGGCAGCGGGAGACCGCGCAACCCGGCGAGTTTCTCGACAGCCTGCGGTTCGACCTGTTCACCGATGAGGTCTTCGTCTTCACCCCCAAGGGTGACGTGATCGCATTGCCGGAAGGGTCGACCCCGGTCGACTTCGCCTACGCCGTCCACACCGACGTCGGCAACCAGTGCGTGGGCGCAAGGGTCAACAGCAGGCTCGCCGCTCTTGACACTCCGCTCGACAACGGGGACAGCGTCGAGATTTTCACCTCACGCGCACATGCGGCCGGGCCGAGCGAGGACTGGCTGACCTTCGTCCGGTCGTCCCGGGCCCGCACGAAGATCCGCCAGTGGCACGCCCGGGAGCGACGCGAGGACGCCGTCGTCGCCGGCCGGGACGCCATCGCTCGGATGATGCGTCGCCACGGTCTCCCGCTCACCCGCTTGATGAACGGCGACGTGCTGCCCAGCCTGGCCAAGGACATGCGGTACCCCGACGTTTCCGCGCTGTATGCCGCGATCGGTGAGAATCATGTCAGCGCGCAGAACGTGGTCGCCCGGTTGGTGTCCGCGCTCGGTGGACCCGAGGGCGCGGCCGAGGACGTCGCCGAGACCGCCCTGCCGACCCGGGCGCTGCGGCGGTCGGTGGGCGATCCGGGGGTAATCGTCACCGGCTCGCAGGACGTGTGGGCGAAGCTCGCCCGCTGTTGCATGCCGATGCCAGGGGACGCGATCATAGGTTTCGTCACACGGGGTAAGGGCGTGTCCGTGCATCGCCACGACTGCCAGAACCTGGCGATCCTGCGTGCGGCGCCGCACGACCGGACCATTGCGGTCGAATGGGCCGCATCCTCGGGTTCGGTGTTCCTTGTCGTCATCCAGGTCGAGGCGCTGGATCGTGTCCGTCTACTGTCCGACGTGACCCGGGTGCTGACCAACCACCACGTCAACATCCTGTCCGCGTCGGTGACGACTACAAAGGACCAGATTGCGATCAGCCGCTTCACCTTCGAGATGGGGGACGCAAAGCACCTGGGACACATCCAGGATGCGGTGCGATCGATCGAGGGCGTGCACGACTGCTATCGGGTCACCTCGGGCGTGCGGTGCTGATCATGATTGCATCATCCGGCTATGCGGCGGTTCCCGCCGGTGGGAACCGATTGTTCCGCGTACGACATCGATGTTGCCGCGGCAGACGGTCGTCGTCCGCCGCGGTATGGCTCGCCGGCCAGCTGCGCGCTGAGATCTGGTAAAGGGGGGGCGCTGTGGACGCCGAGATCGTAGGTGCCGGTATGCAGGGCGCGGCGTTGCCCGCGCGGATGGAACGGGCTGGCGGGGGCTGGCCGGCCGGAGAAGCTGACGGTGCCGGCGGGGGAGAGGAAACCTCGCGTACGCTTGCCGCCGCCCGGCTGGCCACTGCCCGCTTGGCCCATCTGGGCCGCTGGATGGCGGCGGTCCGCAGCACGCCGCCGGTGCCGCCGGAGCTGCGCGAAGTGACCGATGCGCACTGTCTGCATCATCCCAAGGCCGACATCGGCCTCATCGTCCATGCATACGACGTCGCGAACCGGCAGCATGCCGGTCAGGAGAGACACAGCGGCGACCCGTACATCACCCACCCGCTCGCGGTCACCGAGATTCTCGCCGAACTCGGGGTGGATACCACCACGATCGTCGGGGCATTGCTGCACGACACCGTCGAGGACACCCCCTACACGCTGGAGGCCGCCGCCGCGGACTTCGGCCTTGAGGTCGCCAACATCGTCGATGGGGTGACCAAGCTCGACAAGATGCGTTTCGGCGACGCGGCCGAGGCCGAGGCGGAGACCCTGCGGAAACTGATCGTCGCCCTTGCCAAGGACTATCGGGTTCTTGTCATCAAGATTGCCGATCGTCTCCACAACATGCGGACTCTCGGCTTCAAGTCGGCGCCCAAGCAGGCGCGCATCGCCCGGGTGACCCTCGAGATCCTCGCGCCCCTGGCGCATCGGCTCGGCGTGAGTGTGATCAAGAGGGAGTTGGAGGACCGTTCGTTCGCAGTCCTGTATCCCGGCGAGTACCGGCGGATACAGGAGATGGTCGACGATTTCAGCGCCGCGGAGCGCGCCTCCGGCCAGGTTGCCGCTATCGTCGCCGCGCTGCAGGGCGGTCTTGAGGATGCTCGCATCAACGCCCGGGTCTCGGTCAGGACGAGCCACCTCTTCTCGATCTACAAGCGGGCGCAGGAGCGCGGCTTCCAGGCGCGTGACTACAACGACATCGCCCGTGTGCTGATCCTCGTAGATTCTGTCACTGACTGCTATGAGACGCTCGGGGAAGTGCACGCCATGTGGCGCCCGGCGCCCGGGCGGCTACGCGACTTCGTGGCCACCCCCAAGTTC
>NZ_CAUVXI010000110.1:6316-9163 GCF_963555845.1 Protofrankia sp. Cas8
GTACCAGTCCCTGCACACGACGGTCGTGGACTCGGCGGGCAAGCCCGTCGACATCCAGATCCGTACCGACGCCATGCACCGTCTCGCGGAAACCGGGATCATCGCGCGGCCGGTCGGGCCGTCCGCGGACGGCGCCCGCCTGGAAGGTCTGGCATGGCTGCACAGCCTCCTCGACTGGGAGGGTGAAGCAAAGGATCCGGGTGAGTTCATCGAGTCGCTGTCGGCGGATCTCGACTCGGACGAGGTCCTCATCTTCACGCCCAAGGGCATGATCATCGCCCTACCCGCGAGGTCGACGCCGGTTGATCTGGCCTACGCCGTCCACACCGAACTCGGCCACCGTGCCATCGGTGCTCGCGTCAACGGCAGGTTGGTTCCGCTGCACACCCGCTTGCGTAACGGTGACGTCGTGGAAATCCTGCGGTCCGGCCTGCCGGGCGCCGGTCCGTCCGAGGACTGGTTGGATTTCGTCAAGACGTCCCGCGCCAGAGTGAAGATCCGTCGTAGGACGACGAAGCAGCGGCGGGACGCCGACACGATCTCTCCTGCCACCGGGCCTGACACCACCGCGCCTGACACCACCGGGCCTGACACCACCGGGCCCGGCGGGCTGGCGGCGGGCGCCATGGTGCCCACGGAGGGTCTCGTGGTGCCTATGGAGGGCCTCATGGTGTCTGCGGAGGGTCCCGTGGTGCCGGCCGCGGCTCATCTGATCGAATCCCAACCGGCGGGATCCGCTGCTTCTGATGCCGCTTCTGCGACCGGGGCTGCGGCTGCGGCGGCACCGGGCGGTGCGGACCTGGCCGACTCGACCGTTCTGGCCGACTCGACCGTTCTGGCCGACTCGACCGTTCTGGCCGACTCGACCGTTCTGGCCGACTCGACCGTTCTGGCCGACTCGACCGTTCTGGCCGACTCGACCGTTCTGGACAACTCGACCGTTCTGGACAACTCGACCGTTCTGGCCGACTCGACCGTTCTGGACAACGAGGTCGGCCCGTCGCACCGGCCCGATCCCGGCGGGGATCGAGCCCACCGGCCCTCGGCGCGGCCCGCGGTGTCGCAGCCGCAGCTGCCGCGGGGTCGCGTTCGTTCGCAGACCTGGGCGGGGTTGGCCGCGGTTGACGGCCGGCCGGACGTCCCGGTACGTCTTGCGCGCTGCTGTCTGCCCCTGCCGGGGGATGACGTGGTCGGCTTCACCACCACGCACAGCCCGGCGGTCTCGGTACACCGGCAGGAATGCGCGAACGCGGCGGACGTCCGTGGGGATCGGCGCCGGGTCGCGGTGACCTCCTGGATTCCCACCACGACGGCGACCTTCCCCGCCGAGATCGCGGTCGAGGCATTTGACCGGTATGGCCTGCTTGCGGACATCACCGAAATGCTGTCGGACGCGTCGGCCGCCGTGCGGTCCGCGTCCACCATCACAGCCGAGGACAGGGTGGCCCGGGCCCGATTCACCGTCGAGGTCGCCGGGCCGGCGCAGTTGGACGTGGTCCTCGCAGCCGTACGGACGGTGGGTGGCGTGTATGACTGCTACCGCACCGGCGGAGTTCGAGCCGATCCCTGCGCTTAGTGGTCGGCGCCGGGCGGTACCCTGTTTCCGTTTGTCACATATCGTAATCAGTCGCTCGTTCGTTTCCGTCGTTCTGTGGAGAAATGACGCAAACAGCACTCGGCGTGCCCGGCCCACGGTGAGCGCCCGTCTGCCGAATGGAATGCCCGGAATCCAGTGCCGACTGCAGTCACCGTAAATTTGTCGGTGGACCCTCCCGTTCGATGTAGAGTATGTTGTTCATGCGCCGATTGATCGGGGGAGTTCGTGGGCCATCTGCAGGCCATGACCAGCATTGATTCGTCTGAAGCGGCGGAGCGGATCGGGCGTCTGCTGGTGGAGCGTCGACTTGCCGCCTGTTTTCAGGTTCTCGGCCCGATTCGCAGCACCTACCGATGGCGCGGCGAGATCGAGCAGGCGGACGAATGGATATGTCTGGCGAAAACGACAACTGAGCGATTTGCCGAGTTGGCGCAGGAGATCGCCCAGGCGCACCCGTACGAGACGCCGGAGATCATTGCGACGCCGATCGTCCACGGGCTCGGTGGCTATCTGGACTGGATCACCGCCGAGACGGCGCCGTCCACGCGCTCAGGCCAGCACCCGTAGCTGCTCGTCGAGGTCCCGTACAGGCTGTGTCTCCCGCCACGGCCGGAGTTGATCGCGGACCTGTCGGACCCGGGCCAGCCCCAGCGAGAAGTCCGTCTGCGCCACGATCGCGAGCGCGTCCGCGGCCAGTTGGCATGCCTGGTCGGGCTCCCGGCGGTGGATGTGCACCTCGGCGAGGGTGGCGAGCAGCAGCGAGCGCTTTTTCGTGGCGGTCGGGCCGGTTGGCGACAGACTCTCGGCCGCGGCCGCGTAGGCGGCGTCCGGGCGGCGTAAGCGGGTGAAGGTCGTGACCTTCATCCCGTTGAGGCGGGGGCGGTCGAAGAACTGCGTCCATACCCGGTCCTGCGCCGGATCGGCCCGATCGTAGGCGTCGCCGGCCCGCTCGAGCGCGCGCAGCGCCGCGCCGCTGTCCCCCCGGGAAGCCTGTTCCTCGGCCTCCCGAGCGGCCAGCCACGCACGGGTCATCATGCTGCCGCCGAGCGCGGCTCGGCGCTGCGCCTCTGCCAGTAGTGCACAGGCCTGGTCCGGGCGCCCGGCCATACCCGGTTGATAGCTTTCGTACCCGAGCACACATGCCCACAGGGCGTTGTCATCGGCCTCGCGGGCGGCCTCGACCGCGACCCGGTAGTAGGCGAGTGCCCGCGTGTTGTCGCGCATGTCAAAGGCGAGCCACCCGGCGAGTG
>NZ_CAUVXI010000110.1:9523-10853 GCF_963555845.1 Protofrankia sp. Cas8
CCGCGGCCTCGCCGGCAGTGGCGGCCAGGTCACGGCGTACCGCCGACCGTGGTGAGGTCTCCAGCAGCCGGCTCAGCGTCACCAGATGCGTGGTCACCTTGTCCATGAGGGCCCGGGCCGGGACCCGTTCCTCCAATCCGAACAGACCCGCCGTGCGCGCGGACAAATCATCGACAATCGACGGGGTGACCACGGCCTGCTGCCGAAGGGCCGCGGAAAGCCGATCCCAGGGCTCGGTGTCGAAGGTGACCGGTGCGACCGCGACGCCCCCGGCTGCCGCGACCATCCGTAAGAAGGAGCGCCGCTCCACGCTCGTTTGGGGCTGTCCCGGATCGCGGCCCGCCTCCGGATCGGTGCGGACCCGGGTCATCGTTTCGTCGTCGATGAAGCCGAGTTCCCCGGAACTCCGGTGGAATAGCGCGCGCAGCAGCCGTTGGTAACGAAGGCTGGGCTTCTTGTCGCCCTTCTCCCACTTGCAGACCATATTGCCGGTGACGCCTGCCTCGCGTCCTTCGTGGATGACGGCGAAGCGTCGCAGCTCGGTCGCGAGTCGTTCCTGCGACCAGCTTCTCTCCTCGCGACAGGTTCGCAACCGGGTGTTGGGGATGCGTTCCGGGGGATTCGATACGGCGGGCGAAACCGCCCTGGCTGGCGCTGTCATCTTCCGTCTCCCCCAGATGGTGTGCTCGACAAAGGCAGCGTATCCCGTCGTCCTGGACATTCGACTTGCACCCACCCGGCCGTCCGGACAAGGGCTCGGACAGTTCGGTTCTGGCCGCCGTTTGGTTCGGACGCCTTTCCCCGTGATTTCACTGGAGGCCGTCAACGCGTCACCACTGACCACCACCGAGCGCCGCTGGAAATGTCAAGGGGCGGTGGCGAGAAGCGTTCGGTCCATTGTGTCCATGACTTGCCAGCTGTGATCGGTACTATAAGTAGGTATTTGTGTGGAAGCCGGTACATCAGGTGATATCGGGACCGGTTTACCGGTGGCTGCGGGCGCAAGTATCGATCATGTGATGCCGGCCGCTCGCGGTGACCGTGCCCGGGTGCCCTCGGTGACCGCTTAGAGTCTCACTCTGTGAGCGCCGGCCCCCAACCCAGCACCCCACCGGTATCGTCTGGTGGCCATCCGCTACGAACGTGGCAGCGGGCCGCCCTCGCGGCATACCAGGCCAGGACGGGTGCCGGCGCGCGCGACTTCCTGGCGGTCGCGACGCCCGGGGCCGGCAAGACGACCTTCGCGCTGCGGGTCGCCTCAGACCTTCTGCGCGACGGCGTGGTGCGCGCGATCACCGTGGTGGCCCCGACCGAACATCTGAAACGACAG
>NZ_CAUVXI010000110.1:11032-18310 GCF_963555845.1 Protofrankia sp. Cas8
CGCTGGTGATCCTGGACGAGATCCACCACGCCGGTGACGCCCGGTCCTGGGGGGATGCGGTCCGCGAGGCCTTCACACCCGCAACCAGACGGTTGGCACTCACCGGAACGCCGTTCCGGTCAGACGTCAATCCCATTCCCTTCGTGACCTATCTCCCCGGTCCAGATGGCGTGACCCGCAGCGTTGCGGACTCCTCCTACGGGTATGCCGACGCGCTACGTGACGCCGTTGTGCGTCCCGTGCTGTTCTTGGCCTATTCCGGGGAGATGTCCTGGCGGACCAGCGCCGGGCATGAGCTCTCAGCCCGTCTCGGCGAGCCGCTGAACAACGAACAGACCGCCGCCGCATGGCGCACGGCACTTGACCCGCGTGGCGATTGGATCCCCGCGGTGCTGACCGCCGCGGACACTCGCCTGGGCCAGGTACGCGTCGGCGGAATGGCGGACGCGGGCGGGTTGGTGATAGCCACCGATCACGCGAACGCCCGCGCCTACGCCGCGATCCTGCGCCGAGTCAGCGCAACCGAGCCGGTGGTCGTGCTCTCCGACGATCCCGCGGCCAGCTCGAAGATCGAGGCTTTCCGGGGTTCGAGGGACCGTTGGATGGTCGCGGTCCGAATGGTCAGCGAGGGCGTGGACGTGCCGCGCCTGGCTGTCGGGGTCTATGCCACGTCCGTGGCCACGCCACTGTTCTTCGCTCAGGCGGTGGGTCGCTTTGTGCGGGGCCGGGGCCGTCCCGAGACGGCGTCGGTCTTTCTGCCCAGCGTCCCGGCGCTGCTCGCGCTGGCCGGTGAGATGGAGGTCCAGCGCGACCACGCCCTCGACAAGCCACTGCGCGAACCGGATGCGTTCGACGACGAATCACTTCGCGAGGCCAACCGGCGCCGCGACACCCCTGACCTGGTGGACCGGTCGTTCACCGCACTCGGTTCGTCCGCACACCTCGATCGGGTGATCTTCGACGGTGGCGAGTTCGGCACCCAGGCCGCGGCCGGTTCCGCCGAGGAGGAGGACTTTCTGGGCCTTCCCGGGCTGCTGGAACCGGACCAGGTCGCGGTGCTGCTCAAGCAGCGGGAGGCGGCCCAGCAGGCCGCCCGGCGCAAGCAGGAGCGCACCGGGCGTTCCCCGTCCGCATCAGGGGCACCCGATGTCCCCGGCCAGGCTGGTTCGCAGGTCCGGCCGGACCTGCGTGCCGACGCCACCGGCGAGGCTTCGGCGGACGACCGTCCCACCCATGAGGTGATCACCGAGCTGCGCCGGGAGCTGAACCGGCTCGTCGCAGCCCACCACCACCGCACCGGGCGGGCGCACGGGATCATCCACGGTGAGCTGCGGCGTACCTGTGGCGGGCCGGCGACGGGCCAGGCCAGCGCCGCGCAGCTACGGGCGCGCATCGACACCGTCCGCCGCTGGGAGAAGTAGCGGCCCGCGTCCCGTCATCCACCCCGCGTCCGCCGCCCGTCATCCACCCCGCTGCCCGTCTCGTTCCCCGCGTCCGGCGTCCCATGGTGTGACGAGTGGAAGATTGACAGCCTAAAAAGCCACAAATCGGACGCGTGGTGCACGTCAACCTTCCACTCGTCATGGTGAGGCCCTTCCGCGATGCCCTGTGTTTGCGGGATGCCCTGTGTTCCACGGTCTGGCTACCTCACGGCGTGAGGGCCGAGCGGACAGCCTCGACCACATCCATGGGTCGGCTCCAGACGTCGTCCCAGGTAAAGCGCAGTATCCGAAAACCCGCTGTGACGAGGAGATTCTGTCGACGTCGGTCCCGGACGCCGTCGGGCCATGCCTCGTGGTGGGTTCTGCCGTCCGCCTCGAGGAGGAGGCCGCGGTCCGGGAACGCGAGATCGACTCTGCCGATGATCTTTCCGTTGAGCGGCTGGACCTCGTACTGGCATACCGGAGCCGGTAGGCCGCAAAGGTGCAGGAGCAGGCGGAGCATCGTCTCCAGCGGGGACTCGGTCTTCGGCGAGACCAGTCCCAGCACCCGGCGGCCGTGGGCGACGCCTCGTCCCCGCGGAGCCTGCGCGAGGTCCATCGCGACCATGCCGAGCAGGTCCGGGTTGCGGTGGGAGCCCGCGTCCGCTACACCGACCGCGGCCAGAAGCGGCGCAGTACGCACCATGTCGGAAACGGTGCGCGTAGGTGTGGTTACGCGGATTCGTTCGACGGGGAGGAAATCTGTCGAGGCGAGGCGCGCACGGCGGAACTCGATGCCGGGCGCCGTGGCCCGGCGGGCGGGCTCGAGCGTCACCGTCAACCGGGGGGATGGTGGGTCAGGGGGGAGCCCCAGCGTCCGAACCCAGGCGGGCGGAGTCGAAAGCAGCGGGAAACCCAGCAGGTCGGCGGCGGAGGAATGGCTGATCACGGCTGTCGGACCCCATCGCAGCATGGCGGCCCGCGCAAGTACCCGCGTCGGCGTGGGTTCTGCGTTCTCATGGGCATTCACCAGGTAGACGCCCCGCAGGACGCAGCGCCAGCGGCCCCGCCGGATCATCGCGTCGATCGTGGCTCCGGACATACCGCTCGCGGTCAGCTGCGCACGTGAGAGCAGACCATCCTGGTTAGCGGCGAGCCGATCGAGATCCGGGAGCACACAGAGAGGATCCCGAAATATCCGGACGAATGTGCCTTATCCGCAGGAATCCGTCGGGTGAGGTGGGTTGTCACGGCGAGAGGTGGGTTGTCACGGCGAGAAGATCCTTGTGTTACTGACGGTGCGGTCCTGACGAGTGGAAGGTTGACATCCCAGAGGGCCATAAATCGGACACAGGATGTACGTCTACCTTCCACTCGTGCCGGTCGCCCCAACGGGGTCTGGGTTAGGGGGTCTGGGCCAGGGGGGTCTGGGTCAGGCGGTCTGGGTCAGGGTCACGGATGTGATCTGCGCCTTGCTGACGGGGGCACCATCGGTGCTGCCTCCCTCGATGCCGGGGGAGGTGAGGGTGTCGAGGATGCTGAGACCATCGGTGATCTTACCGACTATCGTGTAGTTGCTTCCCAGCGCCTGCACACCGGCGGCGTTCGGGTCCTTGTAGATGAGGAAGAACTGGCTGCCGTTGGTGTTCGCACCGGCGTTGGCCATGGCGATCACGCCGTGGGTGTACGTGGCGCCGTTGGTGTTCTCGTTGGCGTAGGCGAAGCCCGGTCCGCCCTGGCCGGTACCGGTCGGGTCACCGCACTGCAGCACGAAGATGTTCTCGGCGGTTTCACGATGGCAGGGGGTGCCGTCGAAGTACTTGGCATTGGCCATGGTGAGCAGGGCGTGGACGGTGCAGGGAGCCTTCGCCGCGTCCAGCGCTGCCTTGATCGTGCCCTTGTTCGTGGTGATGACCATCGTGGCGGGGGACTGGTCGACGGTGCCGGCCGCCGTGGGCAGGCTTACCGGCCGTGACGGATTCCGGCCGTCCGAGGTGTAGGTGCAGGGGCCGACCTTCGTCGACGCGGGCGCGGCGGACGCCGCGGATGATGGTGACCCGGATGGCACCGCAGATGCGGACGGGGTCGCCGATGCCGACGCTGAGACGGTGGCCTTGTCGTCGTTACCGGCGAACAGCAGCACCCCGGTGACCGTGCCGGTGAGTACTACCACGACGCCCGCGGCGATGACGGCGATCAAGCGCTGGCGGCGGCGTCGCTCAGCCGCGCGGCGTTCCGTCTGGCGGGTGATCCTCGCGGCGGCAAGCTCGCGCCGTCGCCGCGTCTTGGACGTCACCACCTGTCGGTCTCCTTGGTTCCTTGGGGCCGCCGGCGCCGCGACAGTATCCATGATCGCGTCGCCCTCGGCTGGCTGGCCGTTCCGGGTACGGGCGGCTTCGTCCGGCTCCGGTGAGGGTCTGTTCATGGAGAGTACTAGGCCCGTCCGACGGATCTCCGATCGCGCGGATCGATGCCCACCGGGCAGGCCAGGGAGGCCGATGGGGTGCCGACGGTGATCCGTTGTGTTAACCGGATGTTCACGATTTTCTGCTGTGTGAGACTCCTCTCCTTCGCTCGTATGAAACCTATTCTGTGGATGGTCCCCAAGGGGTTCGTCCACGAGGAGTGCCGTGTCGGAGATTATCTTGACCTTGGTGGCGGAAGCGCTCAGCGCCGCCGTGTTCGCACTCGTAGCCTCGCTGTTCCGACGGTGGCGGGCATCGGCTACCCACGCGGCCTGATGGACACGCGGCCTGATGGACTCGGTGTCTGACCGGCGCGCTGTCTGACCGGGCACGGTGTACTGAGCGACCCCTGCGTCGCCACCGCCCACCGCCCACCGCCCACTGCGAGCTGAAGACCGGCCACATGCCGGTCCTTGTATTGATCATCATATAATCGTTGCGGCGAGTACCACTCTCCTTGATCCACGCATCTACTGCCGGTCGCTCGTAGTTAGGCTTCGGCGGGCGCGTCCGGTGAAGTCTGGGCCTCTCGTCGCATCTCGGGCCCTCCGCGGGTGGGAGCCTCTCGACGCCCCTGCGACGCCGATTCGCCGCCACGGCTGTGCTGGGCTACATAGGTGCCCACGCCGATCGCCGCTGCGATCGGCCACTCAACGACCTCCGCCACGGCAAGCGCACCCAGGCCGAGGTAGAAGGCGGTCTGGGCTGGTGATGGCAGCCTGACCGGACCCACCTTCATGCTCGTACCCGGAGCGCGGGGCACCTCAAGGCGGGCCGTCGCGAATGGTGTCCGCAGCGTCGCCGTGTGCGGGCGTCCCGCTTCGCGTTGCCCTGCGTCGCGGGCGTGGCCGTTGTCGACATTTTGATCGTCACGCTCCTCCCTGGCAGCCGCGGCGGTGGTGCCGTTGTCCCGTGCCGTGTCCTGTGACTGGTCGTCTGTCCTGCTAGGCATCGGACCTCCTTTCCGTTATGTGTTCATCCTCCCGCAGGGGAACCACAGGTAAACGGGAGATCTCAAAATCGAAACCTCCATCTTTCTTTGAGGCAAATTTTTTACTTTCCGTCAAGTTTGCATCACTTTTTGAATCAATCTTTTGCTCGCGATTAAGAGCGCCCGGCAGTAGGGGCGTGGATCAAGGAGCGGGGCTGGGGTGCGTGCATCGCGAGGCGGAGGAGGGAGGCACCCTGGTGTCGGGTGTCGACCGACGACAACGATGCGAGGTGCGTGCCCGAGCCCCGCGACGCCGCGTCCCCTATTGCCGGTCGCTCTACGCCCCGGAGGCGCCGGCGTGCCTGGACCGGGTGTTTAACGCCCGCCTCGGGGTATCGGGCCAGCTACACGCACCGGCCGGGCGGTGGCCGGTCAGGACGGTGGCCGGTCGGACGGTCGGAGCCGCTTGGTCCTGGTGGCGTGGCGGTGGAGGCTGCCGCCTGACGTGCTGACCTCTGGTGACCGTAAAGAATCTTACGGTGATGATGGGAGGGTGCAGATGCCCCTGTCAGGGGTTTGGCACCTGCTGTCCGGCATGGGGCTTGCATCGGTGGCGAGACCGTTTCTGGATCGGATGGAGCCCGCGGTTGCTCCCTCACCCGACGATCGGATTGCTCGGTCCCGGGCAAGCGTCAAGGTGCACGGTAAAGGTATCTGGGGTCCGTCGGGCGAGGCGCGGCGCAGGCTCCTGGAGCAGGAGCTCCAGCGCTGCCCAGGGGTCCTGTGGGCCCGGGTCAACGCACCGCTGGGACGGGTTCTGCTCGCGTTGTCCGATCCCTATCCGACCCAACGCGAGTTGACGGCGGTAGTCGAACGGGTGGAGCGCCTTGACGCCGGTGGTACTGCGGGGGGCGGTGGCGGTGAGGCGCTGGTCGGGGCGGGCGGCCACCGTAGCCCGAGGCTGTCCGATCAGCCGGATTCACCGGCTCCCGTGGTGCGGGCGGCTACCGCGCTGGTCGCAGACGGGGTTGCCTTCGGGGTGGCGTCGGCGGGTCGGGTCGCCCGCTGGCTGCCATTGCCGATCGAGCTCGCCTCGCTCGTCACGGTCGTCGACACCCAGCCGCGACTACGCGGGATCTTGGAGAGGGCGATCGGCCTGGAGCGGGCGGACATCGTCCTGGCGGTGGCCACCGCAACCGCGATGGGGCTGTCGCACGGGGACGTCGCCATCGGTGTCGATGCGGTGCTTCGAGCCGAAGCCCTCGCGGCCGCCTGCGCCCGACGCAATGCCTTCATCGCAGCCGGCGACGATCTGCTCGGCGATCCGGACCGTGCGGCAGCCGAGGCGGTGGTCGGCGAGCGGCCCCGACCGCTGCCGCGCGGGCCGCTGGAGCGGTACGCCGACGCCGCCGGGATCGGCGCGCTGGGGGCATTCGGGGCCACCGCGGCCGTCACCGGCGACGCGCGCCGTGCCGCTGTGGCCGGGTTAGCCCTGCTACCGCGTCCCGTACGGTTCGGCCGGGAGGGATTTTCCCACCATCTCATGTGGGTGCTGGCGCGCCGCGGTGTCCACGTGATGCGTCCCGAGGCCCTGCGGCGGCTCGACCGGGTAGACACCATCGTGATCGATCACGACATCCTGGTGAGCCCCATGCTCGCAGTTGGCGAGGTCATCCCGGTGGACGGCGCGGACCCGAGCGAGGTCGCAGTCCAGGCCTATGCGCTGTTTCAGCCGACCGATCCGGCCGCACTGGTCACCCGGGACGGTTGGACGCTCGCCCCGCTGGACCCGTACGGCTGCTCGGGTATCCAGGACAAGCAGCGGTTGGAAACCGCGGGGGCTGTGAGGATCCTCGGCCTCACACAGGGTGGCAGACCGATGGCGGTCGTCTGGGCGATTCCCGAGCGGGCGCCGGCGAGCGAGGCGCTGTTGGCGTCCTGTCGTCGCAGCGGACTCGCGGTGCGCGTGGCCCAGGGCGACCGGGGTCCGGCCGACGGTCTCGGGTTCCCGGTGGTCCCGGGCGGGCGGCGGCTGGTGGCGGTCATCGCCGATCTACAGGCGGAGCGCGGCGGTGTTCTTGTTGTCTCGCACCGGCGTGCCGCGGTGACCGGCGCCGACGTCGGTGTCGGGGTCGACGACCACGACGGCTCCCCGGCCTGGGGGGCGGACGTCCTGGTCGGCGGGGATCTCTCGGCCGCGGCGATGATGGTGGAGGCTGTCGCCGCCGCCGCCACGGTGAGCCGGCAAGCGGTGCGGCTCGCCCAGATCGGGTCCGGCGCGGGTGCGCTGGTAGCGGTGACCGGCGTCGGCCCCCACCTGGTGACCCGCTCGACGCTGATGGTGCACGGGGCGACCGCGCTGTCGCTCGGCAACGGGATCCGGGTTGCACGTGATCTCGCTAGGCGTCCGCCGCCGCCGGCCAGCCCCTGTACGCCATGGCACGTGCTGCCGGCGCGACGT
>NZ_CAUVXI010000111.1:0-10262 GCF_963555845.1 Protofrankia sp. Cas8
TGATTCCACGCTGCGAACTGTGCGCATCATTCAGAACCCCTGATCGGACGAGTCGAATCGGCCCTGACCTGCGACAATCCCGATTGCGAGCAGATTTCCGAACGACGCTCCGTGATTCGTGTGGGCCGATGTTCGACTGTTGGTCACGGTAGGAATTCGGCGTGTTTGACTCCTGGCTACCTTCAGCATCCTGTCTCGCTGGTCATGGGGTAATCCTGTGGTTATAATCCTTTTTGAGCATCGGATCGCGCTGGGGCTGGGGGGAGCCACTCGGAAGGGGGAGGATGGCGCTACGGCTTCTGGGCCCCCTGGACCTTGCTGTCGGCGGTCGTTCGCTGCACCTCGGAGGGCCGAGGCAACAGATCGTCCTTGCCATGCTTTCCTTGAACGTCAACAGTGTTACCTCCATCGACCAACTCATCGAGGCGGTCTGGCAGGAAGATCCGCCCCCTACGGCACGCGGGCAGATCCAGGTTTGCATCTCGGGGCTTCGTAAGCTGTTCGCCGAGGCAGGGTTCCCCGATGCGATCAGGACCCGCGTTCCGGGATACGTCCTCGAACTGGGGGCGAATGAGGTGGACAGCCTGCGGTTCACCGGTCAGCTTGCTGCCGCCAAGGAGCAAATCGATGCCGGGCGCACAGCGGATGCGGTGCGAACATTGCGTGCGGCGTTGGCACTGTGGAACGGTACGGCACTGGCCGGCGTGCAGAGCGAGCTCATCCGACGAGGCGCTACCGCATTGGATGAGAAGCGACTGGCAGCCATTGAGGATTGCGTGCGGCTGGAACTCAAACTCGGTTGGCACGAGGAGCTCATCGTCGAGTTGCAGGCGCTGGTCGGCGAGCACCCGCTCCGGGAACGGCTCCACGGGTTTCTCATGCTGGCGTTGTACCGCAGCGGACGGCAGGCCGAGGCGCTGGGGATCTTCAGGCAGGCACGCACAACCCTGATTGAGGAAGTGGGTATCGAGCCGGGGCAGGAGCTGCAAGATCTGGAGCTGGCCATCCTGAATCGGGATCCAAGGCTCGGTGTTCCCCAGGTCAACGTGGTTCCCCATGACGTCGGCCCGGCTGTTGCCTATCCGCCGCAGGCATACCACCGGCGAACGCTGCCGCGACAGCTTCCGGCTGGTATTTCTGATTTCACCGGACGGGTAGCCGAAATCGTCGAGATCAGAAAACTGCTCAGCAGGAACGACGGTGCGGCGTCGGCTGGGCACGCCATGCAGATCGTCGCCCTGTCCGGTAGGGGGGGAGTCGGTAAATCCACCCTCGCGATCCGGGTGGCCCATATACTCAACGACGACTTTGAGGACGGTGTTCTCTACGCGGAGCTGCAGAGTTCGACCAGTCCGGACCGCGCCGCGGTGCAACTGGCGCGCTTTCTGCGTGCGCTGGGAGTGTCGGGAGCGGCCATTCCGGACGATGTCGGTGAACGGGGCGAACTCTACCGCAGCTGCCTGGCCGCCAAGCGCGTACTCGTGGTGTTGGACGACGTGGTCAATGAGGAGCAGGTGCTGCCGCTGTTACCGGGTAGTCCAAGCTGTGCTGTGATCACCAGCAGCAGGAACAGACTGACCGGCCTGCCTGGTGCGCACCATGTCGCCGTCGAAGCATTCGATGCCGCCGAATCCGTCGAGATGCTGACCAAGATTATCGGTACCGAACGCGTCCGAGCGGAGGAGACTGCCGCGACGGAGCTGGGTGAACTCTGTGACGGCCTGCCTCTCGCGTTGCGCATCGCGGCGGCCAAACTGGCGTCCCGCACACGGTGGCAGCTTGGTCGGCTGGTCCATCGTCTGCGGGACGAGGTGCGCCGATTGGACGAGCTGGAACACCGCGGCTGGGAGCTGCGATCCAGCATCGGCCTCACCTACGAGAATCTCGAAGAACCGGCGAAGCGCCTGTTTCGCCGGCTGGCGATGATTCAGGCACCCGACGTCCGTTCCTGGACCGCGGCGGCACTGCTCGACACGGATGTCGCGGTGGCCGAGGATGTGCTGGAAAGCCTGGTCGATGCGCATGTACTGGAAACCGTCGTGTATCCGGATGCCAGAGGGCTGCGTTACCGGTTCCATGATCTGATTCGGGTCTATGCGCGTGAACGGCTGATCGAGACCGAGGCACAGGACGAGCGGGATGCCGTTCTGGTCAGGGTTCTGGGGGCGTGGCTGGCCTTGGCCGAGGCTGCGCACCGCAAGGAGTACGGCGGCGACTACACCGTCATCCACGGGAACGCGCCGCGCTGGCGGCCGCCGGATGCGGATCCCGAGGAGGTGGTCGGCGATCCGATGGACTGGTGGGACAGCGAGCGGCCAGCTCTTGTAGCGGCCGTACGCCACGCGGCCGAGAGCGGTCTCGACGAACTGTGCTGGGACCTCGCACTTACCTGCACAACCCTGTTCGAGTCCAGGGGGTACTTCGACGACTGGCATGAGGTGGCGCAGACAGCCCATGACGCGGCTCACCGCGCCGGGAACCGAACCGGAGTCGCAGCGATGCTGTATTCGATAGGCACGCTGAACATGTTCCAGAGCAGGCTTGCGGAAGCGGACATGTGTTTCCGCGCGGCTATGGACCAATTTGACGCCGCAGGCAACGAACACGGCTTCGCGCTCGTACTGCGCAATTCCGCGCATGTGGACGGGATTCGGGGCGACAGCGACGCGATGGTTGCGAAATACGACCGGGCGCTCATGCTCCTGCGCCGTGTCGACGACCGCATCGGGGCCGCGCATGTCATGCGGAGTCAGGCCAAGCACTGGCTCAGCGTCGGGGATCTGGACCGGGCACAGCTGCTGTTGGAACAGGCTCTGGACACGTGTCGGCAGTTGGGATGCATCCGCGTCGAGGCGCAGGTGCTGCACAGTTTCGCCGATCTGCACGTGCTTGTCGGCGAACTTGAGATGGCACGGCAGGAGCTGCACCGGGTGCTGCGCATAGTCCGCGACGGCGGTGACCGGATCGGCGAGGCCCACGCGCTGTACGGGTTGGGCGTCGTGCGGTATCGGGAGGGCCGGCTGGACAGCGCGGCAACCACGATCGCACATGCACTAGAGCTCGCGTCCGGTGCGGGCGAGCGACT
This sequence comes from Protofrankia sp. Cas8, assembly GCF_963555845.1. Lineage (NCBI taxonomy): Bacteria > Bacillati > Actinomycetota > Actinomycetes > Frankiales > Frankiaceae > Protofrankia > Protofrankia sp. Cas8. The sequence goes on from NZ_CAUVXI010000111.1 coordinate 3,086, forward strand.
GATCGAGGCGAAGGCATGCCACACCCTGGGCGAGATCGAGATCGCCCAGGGTAACACCGAATCAGGACCGAATCACCTTGAGGGAGCCAAGCGCCTGTTCCAGGAGCTCGGTTCAGGGGTGTGGACCGCGAAATCGTTGGTGCTGCTGTCGGATTTTCATCGCAAAGACGGTGACCCGCTGCTGGCTCGTCAGGAGCTGAATGAAGCCCTGGAGATACTCACCGCCGACGGTTCAGCCGAGGCACGGCGCGTGCTCGTCGAACTCTCCAAACAGCACGGTTTGTGCGACCCGGTGAACCGTTCGGCCTCTCACCAGTGAGTGTCGTCAGTGCCGCTGACGCCCACTGGTGATCCCGTCAGAAGCACTGATGCGATTCCGTCGACCAGGCCCGACGTCAGCCCGGATGCATTCGTCCCGTCCGTGAAGTCTGCGAACATCGTTTCCTCCTGATTGATCATCTTTCCGCCGACGAACATGTCGGCGACGGATGTCACGTTGCCTCGGGTCGACTTCGATTTGCCATCGACTGGCTTTCGATTGCCCGATAGCCGGTCAGAAGCAGGTGAGAAGTCATCGAGGTCATGGTGTCGACCAAAGGGACACACCTGGACCTGAGAGAGGGCCTTCGTTGAGCACGACGTTTCAGATCAGCCCTGAGGACGTGCACCGTGCCCTCGACGACCTGGATCCACTGGCGCTGGTCGTAGCTGAGCTGACCGGCAGGAAAAATCCTGAAGGGAGCCTCGTGGTGGGACCGGTGGCCGGAGCGGGTGTCGGTCTCTCCGAAAAGCACATCGCGGTCGAGGACCCGCGAGGGGCAGTCCGCTTTCTGCTGCCGTTACGAGCTCTGCAGGCGGTCCGCAGCGCCTGCCTGGCAGGCGCTGCCGCACGACTGTTCGTCCCACCGGGTGCGGCAACCGTGTCAGTGCTGGGTTCGGGGCTGTCGGCCGAGATGCTGCTGCGGATGGCGGCCCGGTACGTTGACGGGGTCAGTCACGTGGCTGTGTGCGCCGTCGGCGGATCCTCGGAGGAAATAGTCACCCACCGGGTCGTCGATGAGCTCGATCTGTCCGGCATCAGTTTCATCGTCACATCCGAGATTGCCGAGGCCGCCTTTGGGGCGAATTTTGTCGGTATCGCCGGAAAATCTGCCGTTGACCTGCACATCGGCCAGATCGCTAAGGGTGCGGTCCTGGTCAACTGCAGCGGCTGGGATCTGCCGATTGGTGTGGTCAACGGGGTGGCGACTGTCTATGTCGACAACCTGGGGCTGATCGAGGAAAATCTCCACCGCCATTTTGTCAGAGCACACAGGTCGAGTGAAACAGGCACGGTCGCGAGGCGGCATCGGGAATATCGTTCTCATCGCATCGCCGGCGATCTCAGAGGCCTGTTGAGCGGCGACCACGTCGCACGTTCCAAGCCACCCGAGGGAATCCTGCTGGTTGAGGTTCTCAGCGTGGGGTTGCTGAGCACATCCTTGGCGTGCCAGCTGACGTTGGCCGCCCACCGGCTCGGCCTGGGCAACGCGATCCCCTACTGAACCGTGACGAGGGAAGGAAAATGACCGACGTGCTGTACAGATGGCCGTGCCGGCCCCCACCGAATACCCGGGCCGACACGCGGACGGATCCCGTACCTCCGGTGTCGCCTGTCAGGGTGACCACTAAGTATGAGGTTCGCGATGGCGCGGACCCACGAAGAAGGCCCACGACAACGGGCCGGACGGGGCTTTTGATGATGTTGTCCTCTTCTGTTCCACGTTATGTCGTTTCCGGCGTATCGTCCGATGCCCATATGTGGAACCTGGTATTCCTTCAGCTCGTGTTGGAAGATCGCGGTGGAGAGGTGATCAATCTCGGAGCCTGTGCCCCCGACGAGATAATCATCGAGGAGTGCCGCAGATCGAGACCCGATGTGCTCGTGGTAAGTACGGTCAACGGACACGGGCATCTCGACGGCCTTCGGCTCATACGAAAGATACGCAGTGATCAAGAACTTGCCTCATTGCGTGTGGTGATCGGTGGAAAACTCGGCGTCCACGGTGCGGAGAACACCCGTTTTGATGCCGAGCTGGTGGCCAACGGTTTCGACGGCGTCTTCGAGGCCGACGCCGGTCTCACAGAATTCGAGAAATTTCTGTCGGTCCCCACAGCCCGGCCGAGGGCCGAGCTGGCGGGCATCCGGGAAGGAGAAGCCTGATGCAGCCGAAGATGACACCGTCTGGTGATACTCCGTCTGGTGATACTCCGCCGTGGACGACAGTCCGCAGCGGTCGTTTCTCGCGTTTCGTTCAACAGGCGGCGAGTGACGGCCGGTTGATTGTCCAGCCACGCATGGGATTCGGTCCGGTGCCCAGGATGCGGGCCGGTCTGGAAGCTGTGCGGGCGGCTCGCTGTACAACTGTCGGCACTATCACGGTGGATAGCTACACTCGAGTAAACGATCACAAATCGGCCCGGCAGGCGTTGCACGCCGGAGACGATCTCAATGGCTTCCCACTGGTGACACACGGCGCCGAGACCACTCGTCAGATGCTGTTCGGGCTGGCCGATGATGACTTCCCCGTCCAGGTCCGGCACGGCTCGGCAATCCCTGACGAACTGTTCGCGGCGTTGGTCGCAGCCGGGGCGGACGCCACCGAGGGCGGTCCGGTTTCGTACTGCCTGCCCTACAGCCGGGTACCGCTGCGCGAGGCGGTCGCATCCTGGGCGCGCTGCTGCGAGCTGCTGGCCGGGATGGACGAGCCAATGCATGTGGAGAGCTTTGGCGGATGCATGCTGGGGCAGCTGTGTCCGCCCAGCATGCTCGTTGCGTTGACCATCTTGGAGGGGCTTTTCTTCCGAGAACACGGCCTGCGTGACATCTCCCTCAGTTACGCCCAGCAGACCCATCCCGGCCAGGACCTGGAGGCGCTTGCCGCGCTGCGCTCGCTGGCCGGGGAATGGCTTGGCGACCTGAATTGGCATGTTGTTCTTTATACCTATATGGGGGTTTTCCCGCGTACTCCCGTCGGGGCATTCAGGATTCTGGAGGAGAGCGCCCGGCTGGCAGTCCGCAGCGGCACCGAACGGCTGATCGTCAAAACTCAGGCGGAGGCGATGCGCATCCCGTCCATCGGGGAGAATGTCGCCGCGCTCGAGTTTGCCGCCGCCGTCGCGGAGAACGAAGCCTCTCGTGCCCCGGTCCCGCCGCCATCGGACACCGGGATCCTCGACGAAGCCCGACTACTGATCACTACGACCCTTCAGCTGGGCAGCGACGTGGGATCGGCGCTGCTGGAGGCCTTCGCCTCTGGCCATCTCGATGTGCCGTTTTGCCTGCACCGCGACAACGCCAACCGCGCCCGGGCCCGGATCGACCACCGCGGTCAGCTCGTCTGGTCCGACACCGGCGCCCTACCGCTGACTGGTACATATCAGGATGAATGCACGGCACAGCGCCTCACCGCCCGCGGACTGGTCGACATGCTCGGTTACAACGAGCGGCGTTTTGACCGCGAGCAACTCGTGGGTTCCCCGGTCAGGAGGTTGCTATGAGCATCGCCACGGCAGTCGTCCCGACGCTTGAGACGGTCCGCTCGGCGGGCACTTTACGCACCGTGGTCAGCCGTGGTATCCGCGGACTGTCCTTCCAGACAGCCGGCGGGCTCTGGAGCGGACTGGACGTCGACATCGCCCGGGCGGTCGCGGCGGCGACGATTGGGGACGCCATGGCGGTGACCTGGCTGCCGACCGATCCGGCCCGGCGGCTGGACCGGTTGATCGGTGACGACGCCGACCTGGTCACCAGTAATCTCTCGTGGACGCTTGGCCGGGAGGCCGGCGGATCGGTGCTGTTTCCCGGGGTGATCGCCTACGACGGCGAAGGCTTCCTGGTCCGCGCGGCCGACGGCTTTGACACACCCGAACAGCTCGCCGGGCGTCGGTTGGCCATCCAGGCGGGCACAACCAGCGCGGCCAACCTCAACGCCTGGTATGGCTCGCGCGGCCTATCGGTGCAGCCGGTGACGTACGCGACTCCGGCCGATGCCCTTGCCGGGTACGTCCATGGCGAATGTGCTGCCTACGTGCTCGACCGGATGGCCCTGGCCGGTGAACGGGCCGCACTGCCCGACGCCGCCGCCCATCGCATTCTGACAGAGATGATCTCCCGGGAGCCCATGGCGATGGCCGTCCGCGACGACGACCCGGCATGGTTTCGGGTGTGCCGCTGGGTGCTGAACTTCCTGTTCGCCGCTGAGCACGCGGCGGCGCAGGCCTCCACGGTGGGGCGTGCAGCGGCGCTGGATGCCGTTGCCGGCACTGCCGGCGTCAACGGGCCGAACCTCGGCCTGGATGAAGCATGGGCCCGCCGGGTGTTGGCTGCAGTCGGCACCTATGGCGACATCTACGACCGCAATCTCGGGCCGTCGTCCGGGCTCGACATCCCCCGCGGCATGAATGAGCTGTGGACCCGCGGCGGCCTACACTACGCTCTCCCGCTGCACTGATCAGTAAAAAACCGCACATCGTATTTCTACAGCCGTGTCCGCACTGCCGCACCGCGCGTATGCGCGGCACCACTCATCGGCCGCAAGTTGTTCCGGCGATCCCCCCGGGACCCTGGGCACCGTCATGAAGGGAAACATCCGATATGAATACCTTGAAGCCGTCGGCCAGTCGGGAGAAGACGGGGGCCATCGAACTGACCCTGGCGATGATGCTCTCCGGAACGCTGGGCATCTTCGTCATCGAGTCCGGCGCATCCCCGTTTAACGTGGTCTTCTTTCGCTGCGTGTTCGGTGCCATCGCGCTGGGTCTTTACTGTTCGGTTCATGGATTGTTCAGAAATCACGGTTTCACTCTGAAGAAGCTGGCGCTGGCTGCCCTCGGCGGCGTCTTCATCGTGTTCAACTGGGCGTTGCTGTTCGAGGCGTACAAATCGACCTCGATCTCGGTGGCGACTGTCGTTTATCACACCCAGCCGTTCTATGTCGTACTCCTCGGTGCTCTGCTGTTTCGCGATAAGATCACGGCTGTCAAGTGCGGCTGGTTCGCTGTCGCCTTCAGCGGACTGATCCTGGTTGCCGACATCACTCCGGCGGACTTCACCAACGGTACTCACTACCTGACCGGAATCGGGCAGGCGCTACTGGCCGCCGTCTTCTACGCGTTCGCCACCATCATCGCCAAGCGGCTGTCCGGTGTGCGCCCGCAGCTGATCGCGCTGGTCCAGGTCATCGTCGGCATCCCGCTGCTGGCGCCCTTCACCAACTTCCACCAGATGTCGGGCATCGGCACAGGCTGGGCCTGGTTGGTCGGTATCGGCGTGATCCACACCTGTCTCATGTACATCCTGATGTACTCCTCGTTCCAGAAGCTTCCCACCAGCAAGATCGCGGTATTGGCCTTCGTCTACCCGGCCGTCGCGATGCTCGGCGACTGGGCGGTCTACGGGCACCACGTCAGCGCGCTGCAGGCACTGGGAATTCCCCTGATCATTGCCGCCAGCCTCGGCATCAACCTCGGCTGGAGGATCGGCCCACGTCGTGCCGCCGCCCAGCTCGTCGAGCTTCCTCTCGCCACTGCTTCCGCAGCCGCGCCGACCGCAACCGCTGGAGTGAATCGATGACTCTCGTGGCTGATGCCGCGGCTCCCCGGGTAGCGCTCGTCGGTGCCACCGGCGTCGTCGGCAGTACCCTGATCCAGTTGATCGAGGAGCGCGGCTTCCGCTACCGCGCTGTCCACCTGATCGCGTCCGGCCGCTCGGCAGGTCGCGAACTGGCCGTTGACGGCCGTGCCTACCAGGTCCAGGACCTGGCGAGCTTCGACTTCTCGCAGGTCGATGTGGCCTTCTTCTCAGCCGGTGGTTCGGTCAGTGAGACGTTCGTGCCCGCTGCGGTTGACAAGGGCGTGTTGGTGATTGACAACACCAGCGCCTTCCGGATGGACCCCCACACTCCGCTGATCGTCCCGCAGATCAACGCCCATGAACTGAGCCGCCGTCCTGACAGCGGCATCGTCGCCAACCCCAACTGCTCGACGATTCCGCTGGTTCGGCTGCTGGGTACGGTGCAGGAACGCTGGGGCATCCGCCAGGCGGTGGTGAGTACCTACCAGGCCGCCTCGGGTCGTGGGCACTCCGGAATCGCTGAACTCTACGCGGCCAGCCAGGCGACTCTGACGGATCGTCGCGATCTGGGGCCGGCGCAGGAGTTCACTCCCTCACTCGCCTTCAATGTCGTGCCATTCATCGACAGGCTGCTGGACTCCGGTTTTACGTTTGAGGAGCAGAAGATGCTCCAGGAGTGCCGCAAGATTCTCGGATTGCCGCATCTGGACGTCACCACCACCTGTGTCCGTGTACCGGTGGCCAACTGCCATTCCGAGGCTGCCTGGATCGAGTGCAACAACCCGGTTGATCGCACCGAGCTCGTCGAACGCCTCGCGGCGCTGCCTGAGGTGGCCGTGCATGACAAGGACATGATGGGCGCGTTCCCGACACCGCGCACCGCGACCACCCGTCCCGACCATGTTCACGTCGGCCGAATCCGGGTGGCTGAGCATAATCCACGGGGCTTCTGGCTGTGGATCGTGGCTGACAACGTCCGGATCGGCGCCGCCCTCAACGCCATCCAGATCGCCGAGGCAATGATTGAAAGGGGGACGTTGTGACCCGCCCCGCGGTCCTGAAATTCGGCGGATCCAGCTTCCGTACCGCCGAGGCATACCGACGTCTGGCCGAGACCCTCGCCGAACGCATTGAGGCCGACGGTAGACCGCTGGCCGTGGTGGTCAGTGCGATGCCCGGCGAGACCGAGAAGCTACGCGAGCTGTTGCGCGAGGTCAATCCTCACCCGGCTGACGCCTCTGTGGCGGGACTCCTCACCCTCGCTGACACGGTTGGTGCCCAGTTGCTGTCCGCGGCCCTGCACAGGATAGGATGCCGGTCCACAGTACTTGCGGGCCACCAGCTCGGCTTTACCACAGGCAGCAGCTTCATGTGGGCCCGGCTGGAAGATATCGACCCGGTGCCGCTGACTCGGGCTCTGGTGGAGCACGAAACAGTGATAATCCCCGGCGGTCAAGCAGTGGACGCTGCCCACTGCCCCACCTGGCTGGGGAAAAACAGCTCGGATCTGTCTGCAGTCGCGGCCGCCGTCGCCGTCGGCGCGAACAGGTGCGAGATCTACTC
>NZ_CAUVXI010000111.1:10595-14043 GCF_963555845.1 Protofrankia sp. Cas8
TGACGTGGACGGCATCTACAGCGCCGATCCCAACCTCGTCGCCGGAGCCCGACTGCTGCCCAACGTTGCATACGGTGTCGCCCGATCGATGTCCCTGCACGGCGCCAAGGTGCTGCACCGCGGGGCGGTGCAGCTGGCCGAGCAGTACAACGTCACCATCCTCTGCCGGTCCAACGAGGCACCGTTCCCGATCGGCAGCACCATCAGCGAGGCCGGCGCGGCCGTCTCCGCGGTGATAGTCAACCTTCGGTCCACCGTGCTGCGCTACGCCAACCACACACAGGCCGACGAGACGCATCGCATCTTCAACGCCCAGGGTGTGGAAGCCATCCGGTTCGCCGACAGCCCCTGCATCGGGGTGATCGGCGGCTATCTCGACATCGATATGTTCCAGCGCCGGCATTCGCTGCCGCATGCACGTGTCGACGGTATACCTGTTGTCGAGCTGAGCGGCAGCAACAGTCAGATTCATGTGGCGCAGACAGCAGACGAGGCCGTGCGCCTTGCCCAGAAGTTGCACGAGAACCTCGCCACTTCGCCGGAGACTCCGCTCAGTTCCGGGTGAACCGCTGTAGCTGTCCCGAATCTCCCGATCTCTCGTGCAGCTGAGCCCTCAGGAGGAGAAGTTTCGCCATGACCATCATCAACGACGGCTTCGCTACCGCTCCCAGTCGCACGCTCTGCGAGGTCGTCCTGCCGGACGCCATCCGCGACATTATGGCACGAGAACTTGCCGCGCTTCCTGACCCGACCCGCAACATCGACCGGGCGATGGCTCGCTGTTACCAGATCTTTGCCGGTCTGCCGGTCGCACTCCTCCAGCAGCTGCTGGACTTCGGTCGGCATTCGGACACCTCAGGCGTGAGCGTCGTCCGCAATCTGCCGGTCGATGCGAACGTGCCGGCGACACCGACCGATGGCGGTCCGAGCCGTGAGAAGAGCAGCTTTGTCACCGAAGGGGTCCTGCTCGGGCTCAGCGGTCTGCTTGGTGAGCCGGTTGGTTTTCTCACCGAGAAGAACGGCCGTCTGATCCATGACGTGATCCCGGTCCGAACCGGGGCGGCCACCCAGACCAACCAGAGTTCGACCACCTTCCTCAACTTCCACAACGACATCGTCTACGACGCCATCGGCCGCTACGACCTCAGTAATCCGGACTTCCTGGTACTGATCTGCGTCCGCGCCGACCATCAGGGCATCGCACGTACGTATTACGCTGACGCCCGGGACGTCTCCCGGGCGCTGGACGCGACATCGCTGGAGATCCTACGCAGCCCGGTCTTCCGGCTCAACGCCCCCGGCAGCTACGTTCGCGACGTTGCCGGCGGCGTCGACACGCTTTCCGAGCCGGTTCCGATAATCAGTGGTCCGGATGCCGTTCCGGAAATCTCTGTATCGGCGAACGGCGTGCGCGGGATGACAAGCGCTGGGCAGGCAGCTCTCGATCGCCTGCAGGCGGCGTGCCGGGAGACGGCGCACGAGGTTTTCCTACGACCGGGCCAAGCTTTATTGATCAATAATCGCAAGGGCCTGCACGCCCGATCGCAGTTCACACCCCGTTACGACGGCCAGGACCGGTGGCTTCAGCGTACTTACATCCGGCGCAGCCAGTGGAGTATCCGCTATCGGGCTACGCCCGGCAGCCGCCGGATTCACTTCTGATCCGAACCGCGAGAGTTCGTATCGGGTCTGAATCTCGCAGGCCGTCGCGTGGACCCGGCGGGTCATGCGGGGTTCGCCGACATGGTCGACCCGGTCTCGACCTCCGCGTAGACGAGATCCTCGTAGGTTTCACGTCGCCGGATCAGCCGGACGCCTCCACCGTCGACCAGCACTTCCGCCGGGCGGGGAAGGCTGTTGTAGTGGCTTGCCATCGTCATGCCGTAAGCGCCGGCGGTGAACACGGCGAGAACATCCCCGGCCGCCAGCGGTGGAAGGAGCCGGTCTTTGGCAAGGTAGTCACTGGACTCACACAGCGGACCCGCGACGTCATATCGCCGGAGGCCCGGTTGGTCATGGTAGGTGGTACGGCTCACCGGGCACAGGCCGTCTCGCGGACGGACCGGCCACATGAAATGAAACGTGTCGTAGAAGGCGGTCCGGATCAAGTGACTCATTCCGGCATCGGCAATCGCGACGTTCTGGACGCCGGAAGTCTTCAGGTAGCGCACCCGGGTCAGCAACACACCGGCGTTGGCGGCGATCGAGCGACCCGGTTCCAGCACCACCCTGCCGCCGGCGGCCACGAAGGAGCGTAGTTTCGGTGTGATCACGGCGGCGAAGTCCGACCAATCCGGGACGCCGGATCCATCATAGTCCGCAGGGAAACCGCCACCGATGTTTATCGCCGGAACCGGGGCACCATCGGCCATCAGCTTCTCGGCGACAGCCAGCACCTTGTCCACGGCCTCCCCGTAGGCCTCCGGGTGAAAGATCGGAGATCCGAGATGGAAATGCAGGCCTTCCGGCCGCAGCCATTCATGAGCTACAGCAAGCAGGTACACGTCGCGCACCTGCTCAAGATCAATTCCGAACTTGCCGCCGCGACGTCCGGTCGTCGTCTTGGCCGGGGTGCGCGAACCCACTGCGACGTCCGGATTGACCCGTACCGCGGCTCCCGCCTGGATCCGGCATTCGGCGGCCGCCCGGCCAAGTGCCCTCATCTCGCCGTCGGACTCCACGTTCACGCAGCGGATGCCAGACCGCACCGCGTAGCGCAGTTCGTCGTCGGACTTGCCCACGCCGGCAAAGACGATGCGGTCGGCGGGCACCTGGGCCAGCAGTGCCCGGTAGAGTTCGCCGCCGCTCACCACATCCACACCCGCTCCTGCCTGCGCCAGATCCCGCAGGAGGTGGACGTTGCTCAACGCCTTGACCGAAAAACAGATCAGCGGCGCGAGTTCAGCGAAGGCGTCGGCCACCTGCCGCAGGTGCGTGACAAGAGTGCCGTGGGAGTAGACGTAGACCGGGGTACCGAAACGGGCTGCGACGTCCTCCACGGCGACGTCCTCCACGTACAGCACGCCGTCGCGATACGTGAAGCGATCCATGAAGCCTCCCGAATGATGAGCCACGCAGCACGACGATCAGCGGACGTTCCTGTTCGTCGGCGGAGAGCAGGTGGAAGTGCCCGGGCGAGGTGGTCGGGTCCACTGTTCGACCCACCGGCGACCAGGGGTGCAGGTCCAGCGCCGACCGGCACAGGATACCGGGCAACCCGCGGACCTCGGTGCGGCGGGCCGCAGCCCGAGCCTTACGCGTTCGGCAGACGACTTTCGAAACACGCCCCAGGGGTGATTTGGTATGGGTAGACCTGAGAGACCGTTGGACGCGACCAGCGGTCCGATCGCCGCGTTCGCTCATGATCTGCGTGCGCTGCGGAATCGGGCAGGCAATCCAAGCTACCGGGAGCTCGCACGCACTGCGTTGTTCGCGCCGTCAGTACTGT
>NZ_CAUVXI010000111.1:14328-17938 GCF_963555845.1 Protofrankia sp. Cas8
CCAGCGCAGCCAGTGGTTATCGGCTGCCCACACTTGCGGTGACGCTGGCGTTCGTGTCCGCATGCGGTGGAAATCGCGAGGCCTGGGAACGGCGCTGGCGAAGCATCGCCGGGCAAGCCGCCATGGCGTCCGGACCCCAGGACGGCCGGGTGCCGGCTGTTTCGTCGGCTGACAGCCCCCTGCACCTGACCGGGGTGCAGGGGGCCACGGATGCGGTGACTCGGCTCGCCCGTCCCGCTCAACTGCCAATGGCCTTGAGCACCTTTGTCGGCCGCGCGCAGGCATTGGCCGACGCGTCCCGGCTGATCGGCCTTGCCGGACAGGTCAGGGTACCTCTGCTGGTCAGCGGGCCGATCGGGAGCGGCAAGATGGCGTTCGCGCTCCGACTGGCCCACACGGTGTCCGCCGGGTTCCCGGACGGCCAGCTCTACGCTGATCTCGACAGCCGCGACGGCGGCGAGCAGTCCGCAGGCAGCGTCGACAATATCGTGCGCGGTTTTCTGCATGCTCTGGGAGTGCCCGTTCATCTCGTGCCGGGCGACCCGATGCAGCAGCTCGGTCTGTATCGATCGCTGCTCGCCCAGCACAGGCTGTTCGTCCTACTGGCGAACGTCCGGGACGAGCACCAGGTCCGGCCGCTGCTGGGACAGGCCGCGCACAGCCAGGTGGTGGTGACCAGCAGGGCGCGACTGCTCGGGCTGGACGACATGCACCGGATCGATCTGGATACGTTCGCCCGGACGGAATCGGTGACATTGATCGGCCGGCTTGCCGGCGCGGCACGGGTGCGGACGGAGTATGACGCCACCGATGCCATCGCTGAGCTGTGCGGGGATCTGCCGCTCGCCGTCAACATCATCGGTAGGAGGATCGCAGCTCGGCCGGAGTGGACCATCGCCTACACCGCCAGCCAACTCGCCGACCGCGACGTCGCGCTGGACAGGCTCAGCATCGGCGACGTGAACGTGCGGGACCGGTTCGCCTCGGCGTACCAGCTGCTGTCGCCGGCAGGGCGGGCGGTGGTCCATCACCTCGGTCTGCATGAGGCCGGATGGACGACGGCGATCGGCGTCGCCGCTGGCACGGGCATACCGGTCGAGTCGGCGGACGAACTGCTGGAGTCGATGGTGAACGTCGGCTTGTTGCGGCGGGCCAATGCCGCCGGGCGCTACCGCGTACCGAGGTTGGTCAGCGTGTTCGCCATGGATGTGCAACGGGACGCAGAGCGGCCCGCGCCGGTCATCGCGTCCAACATTGATTGTTCGAGTCCAGCTGTTCTTCCGGTCAACGTCACGCGCGGCTTGACTGATTCACGAATCAGTCAAGCCGTTATCTGCGCATAACGGTCCGGCAGGAAACGCAGACCGGTCCCACCGGGGACGGCGGACGGCGACCAGCGGGTGCCGGCATATGCGTTCACCAGGTATCGGAAAGACGCCCGACGGCGACGTGGAGGACAGCGTGCGACGTACAGCAACCCGACGACATTATCTCATGGTCAGACCGACGTATTTCGACGTCGAGTACTCGATCAATCCATGGATGGATCCCCGGAAACCAACCTTCACCGAGGTCGCCGTCGCCCAGTGGGAGTGGCTGCGTGATCTCTACCTCGACCTGGGCCACCGGGTGGAACAGCTCGAACCACGACCCGGCCTGCCGGACATGGTCTTCGCGGCCAACGGGGCGACCGTCGTGAACGGCCAGGTGCTCGTCGCGCGCTTTCGCCACACCTACCGCTGCCCGGAGTCCGCCGCCTACCTGCGCTGGTTCCGGGAAAACGGGTATCATGATGTCCGGCAGGCGCAGTGGATCAATGAGGGCGAGGGCGACTACCTGGTTGCCGGATCGCGGATTCTGGCCGGCTCGGGTTTCCGGACCAACGCGGTGTCCCATACCGAGACCCAGGAGTTCTTCGGTGTGCCGGTGGTCGGGCTGACGCTGGTGGATCCGCGCTATTACCACCTGGACACGGCGCTCGCCGTACTGGACGACGACACGGTCATGTACTACCCGAGGGCGTTCTGCGCAGACAGCCGCCGGCTGCTCGAAGAGCTCTACCCGGACGCCATCACGGCATCCGACGGTGACGCCACGGCGTTCGGCCTCAACGCCGTCTCCGACGGACAGCACGTGGTGCTGCCCCAGGCCGCCACCGGGCTGATCGCCCAGTTGCGCGAGCACGGCTTCGAGCCGATCGGAGTGGACCTGTCCGAACTGCTCAAGGCCGGCGGCAGCGTCAAGTGCGCCACGTTGGAGCTGCGCGCCGGATCGGCGGGATAGGCCGGATCGGCGGGATCGGCCGGATAAGAGGAGCAGTGCGGCTTCCGCCCGTGGCCGCGCGAGTACGCTGTGAGCTCATCCGGCGGGACGTCGTGATGTGACTGAAATGTGACTGAAAGGGGAGGCAGCATGGTGGAGAAAATCCAACAGGGCAGGGCACAGTCGTTGCGAGCGCTGCACGACAGCGGGGTGCTGATACTGCCGAACGCGTGGGATGCCGCCAGTGCCGCGCTGATCGCGCAGGCAGGCGCGCAGGCGATAGCCACGACGAGCGCGGGCATCGCCTGGTCGGTTGGCCGGCCCGACGGGCACGGCCTGACCCGGGCCGAAATGATCGAGCAGGTTCGGCGGATCGTCGCCGCGGTGGACATCCCGGTCACCGCCGACGTGGAAGGGGGATATGGCCTCGGCCCCGACGATGTCGAGGCGACAGTGGGAGCGGTCGTCGGTGCCGGTGCGGTCGGGGTGAACATCGAGGATTCGCAGGCTCCCGGTGGTCCGCTGTTCGACGCTGCCGCACAGGCCGAGCGACTGCGGGCCGGCCGGTCCGCAGCGGCGCGGTCGGGACTACCGGAGTTGTTGATCAATGCGCGGACCGACGTCTTTCTGTTCAACGTCGGTGCGCCCGAGGGGCGGTTGGCCGACGTGCTTGCCCGGTCGTCGGTTTACGCCGAGGCAGGTGCGGACTGCCTCTTCGTGCCGGGCCTGATCGACCTTGATGTCGTGGCCTCGCTGGTGAAGGCGTCACCGTTGCCGATTAACGTGATGGTCGGGCCGGGCGCGCCGACCATCGCCGAGTTCGAGTCGGCGGGCGTGCGCCGAGTGAGCGTCGGCACCGGCATCAGCCAGGCGGCCTACTCCGTCGCTCAGCGTGCGGCCAGCGAGCTGCTCACCAAGGGCACCTACACCGAACTCGACGGATCCCTCGACTTCGGCGGCATCAACGGCATGTTCAGCCGATAATCGACTTGGCCGGGGATTGATTGTTCATTTCGGTCAACACTGCCGGTCAACGAGCGCTTCTGCTGAAATCGAGTCATGGCGCAGAAGAGCAGAGCGAAGAATTCGACAGAAGCGGATACTCCAGCGGGAGTTTTCGCGACCATCCGTGCAACACCGCCATCGGTCAGGTATCTGCTGGGCGGCGTACTGATCAATCAGTTGGGCGCATTTGTACAGACATTTTTGGTGCTGTATCTGGCAGTTCGCGGATTCTCCATCGAGCAGGCCGGCATCGCGCTGACGGCATACAGCGTGGGCGCGGTGTGCGGCACGCTGCTGGGTGGCGAGCTGACCCACCGGATCGGTCCGCGGGCGACCATCGCCG
>NZ_CAUVXI010000112.1:0-17142 GCF_963555845.1 Protofrankia sp. Cas8
CCCATTGCCGACCGCACGAGGTTTGAGCAGGCGACCAGCCCGTCCGGTCGCCCGGTCACCGTGCTGCGCGCCTGAACGGCGGGTTCCCCATCGGCGATGGCCGTGTCTGTTCAGCCGTTTCGTGGTTCCCAGCTGAAGAAGCGGATCGCGGCGAGTAGGCCGGCTACTCCCCAGGCTGCGACGATGACGACGTCGCTCCAGTGGAACGTGGTCCCCAGAAAACCGGCCTGCATCCCCGCCGCGAAGTGCTTGACCGGAAAGATCCGGCCGATCCACACGATCCAGGCTGGTGCGTTGTCGCCGAGCGGGACGAAGATTCCAGACAGGAACAACAGGGGCAGGATGGTCGCGTTGACGATCGCGGCCGATGCGTCGGCGTTGGGGATCACTGCGGTGACCGCGAACGCGAGCGCGCAGAAACTGGCCGCTCCGACCAGCAGCATCACCAGGAGCCGTAGCAGCGTCACGCCCGTGGGGATGTCGGCGTTGTAGAACACCCGACCGAACCCAACCGTGATCGCGACCAGCAGGACCGCGACAAGCAGGGCGTGCAGCATCCGTGCACCGAGGAACACCGCGCTCGGCAGCGGCGTACCGTCGGTCCTTTTCAGGATACCGGCGTCGCGCTGGAAGGTCACCGCCATCGCGATGTTGTTGTAACAGGCCGTGATCACCGCGAACGCCGCCATCGCGGCCACGTAGTAGGTGGACTGGGCTATGAGTCGGCCGCCGAGGCGCACGGTTCCGTCACTGAGCAGCGCGGTGAAGATCACCAGGAACATGAGGGGGAACGCGAATGTGAAGAACGCCGACGCCGGGTTACGCCAGAACGCCTTGTTCACGTAGCGGACCTGCGAGAGCGTCAGCGCCGCGGCCTTCACCGTGGCGTTCACCGCGAGGTCCTTTCCGGGATGGCGACGCTGCCGAGCCGGTCCGCCCCGACCGCGGACGGCGGCCCGGTCAATTCCAGGTAGACGTCCTCCAGGGACGGCCGCACAATCTGCAGTCCGTCCAGGCTGACGCTCTGTTCGATTGCCCAGCCGGTGAGGCGGTGCAGCGCCCGGGTGATGTCGTCGGGGGTGAACTCGATGTATCCGTCCGCTACCGCCACGCCGGCGAACTCCTCAGGCGGTAGGGCATCCTCGGGCAGGCGGCACCGGATCCGCGCCCTGGCCGTGTCACGACCGGCGAGGGTGGCCGGTGTGCCCTGCGCGACGATGCGGCCCGCGGCGATGACCGCGACCCGGTCGGCCAGATACTGCGCCTCGTCCATGTAGTGGGTGGTGAGCACGACGGTCTTGCCGAGCGCGGCGAGGTTCTTCACCACATCCCAGGCCTCATGTCGGGCGGACGGGTCGAAGCCGGTCGTCGGCTCGTCGAG
Source organism: Protofrankia sp. Cas8 (assembly GCF_963555845.1). Taxonomy (NCBI): domain Bacteria; kingdom Bacillati; phylum Actinomycetota; class Actinomycetes; order Frankiales; family Frankiaceae; genus Protofrankia; species Protofrankia sp. Cas8. The sequence continues at coordinate 1,382 of NZ_CAUVXI010000112.1, forward strand.
GAACAGCAGTTCGGGGTCCCCGGCGAGGGCGATCGCGACGTCGAGCCGTCGCTGCTGGCCCCCGGACAGCTTCGCCACCCTGGCATCGCGCTTCGCCCCGAGGCCGACCAGCTCGATCACCTCGTTCACCGGCCGCGGATGCGGATAGTAGCTGGCGTACATCGTGATCGTTTCGGCCACCGTCAGGTAGCGGTCGACGCCCGTGGACTGCAGGACGATCCCGATCCGGGTCTTGAGCCGCGACCGAGCCCGGCCCGGGTCGTGACCAAGCACGGACACCGCACCACCGTCGCGCGCACGGTATCCCTCCAGGATTTCAACCGTCGTGGTCTTGCCCGCACCGTTCGGGCCTAACAGCGCGAAGATCTCGCCACGCCGGATCTCCAGGTCGATGCCCCGAACGGCCGGCACACCGCGGTAGGACTTCGTCAGACCGCGTACGACAACCGCCGCACCCGGGTCGACGTCGCCGCCGTCCGCGTCCCGCATTCCCATTCCCATCAGCCGTCCGTGGCGCGCTGGCTGGCAGGGGCGGGCGGACGTGTCGCCCATCGGATACCGGCGAGGACACCCCATCCGGCCAGACGCCCGACGGTGGCCTCGGTCGCGGGAAGGTATGGGAGCCGTAGCGGCCAGCGGGTCCATACCGGCATCAGTCCGACGGCAGCCGACGCAAGCGCGCCGTAAGGTAGCCGCGCCGCGACGGGCAGCGGCGCACGCAGCAGGAGATACCGTGCGGCCTGGCGGGCCTGCGGGGTTCCGGTGAGCTCGGGCCGATATTCGGCGAGTCGTTTCACCAGCTCGGCCTCGGTGCGCGGCGGATCGATGACGCCGAGTTTCGTGGCCACCTGCGCAGCGTCGGCGACGTAGGCGTCCCGCTGCGCCGGGGTGAGCGCCGCGCCGTTGCCGTAACGCTGATAGGCGGTCAGGAAGCTGTCGACCTCCGCGACGTGGACCCAGCCCAGCAGGTGCGGATCCGAGGCCGCATAGGCCCGTCCGTCCGGCGCGGTGCCGTGTACCCGCCGGTGGATACCCCGGACGCGGGCAACGGCCCGCTCGGCTTCCTCGGTCGGCCCGAACGTTGTCGCCGCCAGGAAGAGACTGGTCCGCTGCAGGCGCCCCCACGGATCGTGGCGGTAGTCCGAATGCCCGGCCACCCCGGCCATCGCCAACGGATGCAGCGACTGCAGCAGCAGCGCACGCATGCCTCCGACGAACATCGACACATCCGCGTGGACACGTCGGATCGGGCGGTCGTCGGCGAACCAGCGTTCACCGCCGGCTACAAAGATCCGTTCATGTCGTTCCGGGCCCCGCGGGCCGGCCACCAGCCCCAGGACCTGCCCGCCCACCCGGGAGCGGACATCGTCGGCACCGCCGCGCAATCTGGACATCACCACCCCATCATCCGCCTACGACCGGGCCGGCGACGAAGACAGCCATGGCCGGGCGAGAAGGACGGGCTGTGAGCGCGGCTAATTGGGGCCCAGGGTGCGGCTGATGCCGGCGGCGATGGTGGTCGCGAGAATCCAGCCTGCGGCGATGAGACCGTAGGCCAACCATGCCAGCGCGCCGTGTGGGTCGAATGCGTTTTGCTGCCCGAAGTCGATGACGGGGATCAACAGGTCGAGGGTGTAGATCACGGAATTGAAGCCGGGCGGGTTGCTTCCCGCGACGACCTGTGGATGGTGCAGGCCGAAGGTGACGCCGCCAGCCACGAGGAGCGCGACCAGCCAGGCGGCGGCGCGGGTCGGGAGGTACCCGTACCCGACGGTGAGGTCTTGCAGGTATCCCCAGGCTCGGAGTGCCGGCGGAAGCGACTCCCGGCGGCGGCGGTGTCTGGCGAGCAGGACAGCCCGCGCATCCCCCTCGCGCCCCTGCCGCCGGTACACCGCCGCAAGCTGCTCGTAGGTCTGGGGCAGGTATCCGGGCGGGTCGCGTCGAAGCCAGCGCAACCGATCCACACCGTGGATGTTGGTCAGCGCGTCGTAGGTCAGCCCGTCGAGGCGAAGCGTGTCCGGCCACGTCGCCGGGTCATCGCGGAGCAGGCCGAGCCGGGCGTGGCGCAGGTCTACCTCGCCGTCGATCGGGGTAGCGGTGAGCAGCACCAGCTCGCGTGCGTCGAGGTGCTGGCATGCCAGCGCCGTACCGGTCGGATTGGACAGCGTCGCCTGCTCGAAGGAGAGATGGCTGCCGATGCTCGCGTAGGACAGCTCGACCATGCCCTCGGCGCGGAAGCCCTCGCCGCAGTTCACGACGGCGCTTACCACGATGTCCGGCGCGGACAATGCGGACCCGCCTGGATTGCTCAGATGTGCGCCGTCGAACCGCACGGAGCCGCCGATCTCGGCGTGGCTTAAGCGCACTTCGCCGCGGCAGATCAAGCCCTTCTGCCCGAGGATGTCGTTGCCGACCGTGAGCCGTGTTGCGTTCAGGGCACTTTCCGTGCCCTCAAACCTGGCGGCGTTCAGGAGTAAAGTTCCCGCGATCCGGGCGCTGACCAGCCGGATCTCCGCTGTCGAGCGGCAGCCGGTGAGCCGCAGGGCTCCATCGATTATCGCACCGGAGCAGCGCAGGCCCGGGAACGTCGAGCCGGCAAGATCAATCTGTTGGGTCCGGGCACTGTGCAGATCCGGCCGTTCATCGAACTGGCAGTCCCGCATGCGCACCGGATGCGGCACGTCGGTGTTGCTCAGGTCGAGAATTTCAACAATGCGTGCGCCGATCAGATCCAGCGTGGCGAAATGACCAGGCTCGGCCTGTTGGGCGCCCAACAGGAGCGTACGCAGCACGCTCGCGCGAACCGTTCGGTCCGCTCGCCCCCGTAAATCGACGACGTCGCCACGCGGGAACGCCCGCCACACCGCCCGTTCGGGGCCGCGAAGGCTCGGACGCACCACACGATCAGTGTGGCAGTCCAATCCGGCGATGATGCCCATTTGGTCCGATAGGTACCTGATGTGCTGGCGTTTGTGGCGGCGTTGAGGATCGGCGCTGTGACCGCGAACGTCACGAACGCCGATGCCGATGCCGACGCCGGGTTACGCCACAACGCCTCATCCATGGACCTACCGGCGCCGAGCCCAGGGTGGGTCGTAGCCGGTGGCGGTGTCCACGCCCGCAGCCCGCGGGGATGTGTAGCCGCTGTGGCAGCGACGCCTTGGTGGGTGGCCGGTCCTGCACGAGTGGATGGTTGACATACATTTTCCGCTCGAAAACCGGCGCCTCCTGACGTCATCCTTCCACTCGTCGCACCGAAGGGAATGCGGATCAAGGAGTGGGGTTGGGGTGGGTGCGTCGCGAGGTGCGAGGAGGTCCAGGTAGTGGTGTTCTACCTGGGTCGACGGAGGCGGGGTGCCCGTACGGCGGGGTGCCCGTACGGCGGGGAGCGGCGTGCGGGCAGCGGCGTGCGGGCAGCGATGACGCGAGGCGCCGCCTGACATCCGGCACGTACCCCGTCCACCGCTTCGCGCTGGCCGGGGACCCCTCGTTGGACGAACTTCCGGCGCCGACCACTAAGAGCGACCGGCAACAGGGACGCGGCGTCGCGGGGCTGGGGCACGCACCTCGCCACGTTGTCGTCGGTCGACACCCAACACCAGGGTGCCTCCCTCCTCCGCCTCGCGATCTACGCGCCCCAGCCCCGCTCCTTCATCCACGCCCCTATTGCCGGGCGCTCTAAAGCTCACGACATGCTGCGCGTCCCGGTTTCGGGGCACAAGGGGTGTTACAGCAGTTCGGAGCGTCGTGCGGCTGCTGCCGCCCGCACCTGGTCGAGAAACGTCGTGGTGATGCGTTCCTCGTCGGGTGCGCCGGGTGCGCCGGGTGCGCCGGGTGCGCCGGTGGGGTTGTCATCGTCTGCTTCGTCCGTGCAGGCGGTGTCGGGGTCGGCGTCTGGGGACTCGGTGTATTCGCGGTAGAGCAGCCAGCAGCCGTGGATCCCGGCGAGGAGGTCTTCGAGGAGGTCGGTGGCGGGCCGGGTCGGGTCCAGCGGGGTGAGCCGGTGTGGCATCAGCGTGTGTCGGAGTTCGTCCGGCTGGTCCTCGAACGAGTCCGCGCGTTCGTGGGCGGCTTCGACGGCGGCCAGGAGGGTGTCGAGGTCGGGGATGGCGCCCTCGGCGACGGCCATGGCGTCCGTGATCAGCTGGAGGACGACATCCCGCGGTGTTTCTCCGGTTCCCATGCGTTCGAGGACGACGGTGGGGCTTTCGTGGGGGAGTGCTTCGATGCTGTCGGCCTCGATGAGGATCTGGGTGGGGTCGAGCCCGGTGTGGTGCGCGGCGACGGTGGCCGCGGCGTGGAGCCAGTGGGCCGCGGCGGTCGCGGCGGCGGCCGGGTCGATGTCGGTGCACAGGCGGGTGTTCCCGAAGGGATCGTCGGCCAGGATCGCGTCGGCGGCCGCGACCTGGACGGGGGAGGCATCCGCGCGGGTCAGGGTGATGGCCTGGCGGGCCCGTCCGGTCAGGTCGCCGCATTCGGCCTGTTCGATGGCGTCGAGTTCGGCCCGGACGTCGGTGGTGATCTGTTCGGTGAGGTCCTGGCTGCCGATCGTGTGCAGGGCCCGGCCGACGCGGTGTGCGGCCTCGTGCACGATGACGTAGGACTGGCGCTGGGTGCCGTTGTGGGGCAGCTGGGGGTGGCGGATCGCGGTGAGCACGCTGGTGAACGCCTGGCGGTCACTGTGGCGGCGCCATCCTTCGCTGCCGGTGGCAAGGCTTGGGGTGGCGCTGGCCGGGTGGGTGTAGGTGCGCCAGGCCGCGGCGGTGAGGAAGCTCAGTTGTTCGGCCAGTCGTAGAGCGTCGCTGTCGGCGGTTGCCGGAGGGAGTACGGCGACGGTTGCGGCCAGGTCGCCGGTTCCGGTCGCCCAGGAGACGATGAGCGCACGCCGGGCGGGGTCGTAGCCATACCGGCTCATTGCCTGACTTCTCCTCTTTCCGGCATCATCCCGCGGCTTGCCGTCACCAGTCTGCGGCACCGGGCGTGGCATGGCAGCCGAACCGGTCTCGGTGCCGGTCTCGGTGCCGATCTTTAAAAGACCCTCGGATGAATTCTATCCAGTCCGGTGTATGCCTAGTGCATCCGATTGGTGACGGATTGGCCCGCCGGCCGTTCGCGGTCGCCGTGAGCCAGGTCAGGACAGCCCGGATCCGTCCCGTCCGCCGGTGGACCAGCCGAGGATCGGTCGGCCGGTGGCGCCGGCGGGCGGGCCCGGTGGGAGGAGGTTGGCTATGGCTGCCCGACATAGGTGACGGTGACGATGGCATTTCGGGCGGTCGGGCTCGTCGGCCGGGGGCTGAACACGACCGTTGCGCTGCCCGAGCACGGCAGGACCAGCGAGGTGGGGATGGCCAGCGGCGTCCCGTAGCTGGTGAAGACCAGTGGGCTGGTGGTCGCGGGGCCGGGGAAGCCGACGGCAATCGTGGTGCCGGCCGATCCGGTGTAGCCGGGTAGTACGACCGGGTCGACGACGCGCTGGACCGCGACGGTCTGGCCGGCGAGCGGATGCCCGGTCTCGCCGGGGCTGACCGGGCCGAAGCAGCCCATCTGGATCGTGGCGTTCGCAGGCGCGCCGTTGACAAAGCCTTCGAAGTACTGCTTCGGCGTGATCGGGTCGGCCGCTGCGGCTGTCCCGACCGTGGCGGCGGCGACCGCGGTCATGACCGTGCCGGCGACCGCGAGCTTCCGGCCGGACCGGGCGAGTGCTGTTAACCTCGACATGCTGACTCCCTTACAGGTAGCAGGCGGGCGGATACCCGAAGGGACCATAGGTCGTCGGGCACAACGCCCGGACCAGCGGCACCGGAATCGCCGGGAAACATTGTGGCCCCTTCCGGTGAATAAGCAGTGCACGCCAGGATGTTCGCCATCCCGAACCCGGTGCCTTTCGCGATATCCGGTACTTTGGTTCAACGGCACCGGGCACCTGATAACAACTTCCTATCCTGCGATCGGACTTCATCGTATCGCTCGGCTCCGGCTTCGTCGGCTGTTACGGTCAGGACCGTCTGGCATGCGACCTCGGCATAGTACTCAGGAGGGGGCGGTCGAGAATGGTTGGCGTCCAGCCCGCAGCGTACATTCCCGAACCCGAGTTCGGAGCGGACGGATCCACTCCCCGCAAAAAAGCGATCAGCAATCCCTATCTGCACCGGCTGCAGCGCCGCCACTTTCTGCTGTTCGATGTTCTCCCGATCTTCGGTACCGCCGGCGCCTTCGCTTTCCTTGCGGTACATCCGATCGGTGCCACCGAAATCGCCCTGTTTTTTTCGATGTGGCTCGTGACCGGGCTGGGCGTCACCGTCGGTTATCATCGGTTCTTCACACATCGTAGCTTCAAGGCCGCGCCGTCCGTGGCAACGGCGCTCGCAGTTCTCGGCTCGATGGCCGGCCAGGGCGGACTGGTGTCCTGGGTTGCTCTGCACCGGAGACACCACGAGTGCAGTGATCGCGAGGGCGACCCCCACTCGCCGAATCTCGCCGGCGACGGTCTGGCGGGTCGGCTGCGCGGCCTGGCCCACTCCCACTTCCTGTGGATGCGCCGGCACGAATACCCGAACATCATTCACTATGCGCCGGATCTGATTAAGAACCGTGCCCTGGTGCGGGTCGCCCGTCTTTATTATTACTGGGTGCTGCTCGGGCTGCTGCTCCCCGCGCTCGTCGGCGGTCTCGTCTATCAGAGCTGGGAGGGGGCGGTCAGCGGTCTGCTCTGGGGCGGTCTCGTGCGGATCTTCGTTCTTGAGCACATCATCTGGGCGATCAACTCCTTCCTGCACATGTTCGGCACACGTCCCTACGAATCCAGGGAGAACAGCAGGAACGGCGGTGTCTTTGCTCTGGTGACCTTTGGTGAATCGTGGCACAACAACCATCATGCTTTCACCGATTCGGCTTCTTTCGGGTTGAACTGGTACCGGCTCGATCCAGGCTACTGGCTCATAAAAATGCTTTCGGTCTGTGGCCTGGCATGGGATGTCAAGATTCCGTCCGCAGAGCGGATGGAAGCCAGGCGCAAACCTGAGAACGGCAATCCGGTCCCCAGTACCACGGCATAGGGAGCGAGCACCTTGAAGCCGAGCAGAGAAGCGATTGCGCAATGGTGTCAGGAGTATGTTGCGGGTCTCCTCGACCTGCCGGTCGAGGCGGTGGACCTGGACGCGGACTTTGATCGACTGGGAATCGATTCCCCCCTCGCCGTCGCCCTGCTGATGGAGATAGAGGAACGCTACGGCGTCGACCTGCCGCCCGAGGCGTTGTTCGAGAACCCGACCATCAATGCAATCGCTGCACATCTGTACGAGCAGAATCAGCGGCACGTGGCGTAGCCGTGACTGAATCATTCGAAAGCGACCGTACCGCCGGTGCGGCGGCTGCCATCCGGCATCACTACGATGCCGGGAACGCGTTCTACCGTCTTTGGCTCGACCAGTCACTCACCTATTCGTGTGCGATGCGGGAAGGCGCCGACGACACACTCGAAACCGCCCAGGAGCGGAAGCTGCAATTTCACCTGGACGCGATTCGGGCTGATGGTGCCGCGACCGTGCTCGACATCGGCTGTGGGTGGGGTGCGATCCTGAAGCGGTTGGCGGAGAGCTGCCGCGTTCAACGGTCGGTCGGTCTCACGCTCAGTGATGAGCAGGCGGCTTTCGTCCGGTCCCAGGAGTACCCAGGTGTGGAAGTGCGTACGCAGAACTGGCTGCACTACGAACCCGACATCCAGTTCGATGGAATTATCTCCATCGGCGCCTTTGAGCACTTCGCCACCCCCGAGGACTCGTCAGCTGAGAAGATCCACCTGTACCGGGAGTTCTTCACCCGCTGCCGCACCTGGCTGAACAAGGACGGCGTGTTGTCGCTGCAGACCATCGCCTACGCGAACATGTCCCGTGAGAATGCGAGCCACTTCATCCAGCGGGAGATATTTCCGGCAGCGGATCTGCCGACGCTCGCGGAGATCACCGCCGCCGCGGAGGGTATTTTCGAGGTTCAATCGGTGCACAACGGCCGGCTCGACTACGCCTGGACGTGTGAACAGTGGGCACGTCGGCTGCGAATGCACCGCGAGGAAGCCGTTCATCTTGTCGGACCGGAGGTGGTCGCCCGGTACGAGCGCTATCTGAAACTCTCTGCTCTTGGCTTCCGGATGGGAAAGATCTGCCTTCTCAGGATCGTTCTTCAGCCCTTCAGGAGCACGTATTTCAACGGTCGTGGGGTGCCGGCGCGATGACGTCGGAGACGGGTAGCACGGCAACTGCCGACACCGCCGGACCCGGGCCCGCCGGACCCGGGCCGGCGCCCATTCGGTTCAACCCGTTCAGCGTCGAGTTCCGACGCGACCCCTACCCGCTCTATCGGCAGCTTCGCCAGGCACAGCCCGTCCACCGGACGCTGGGGATGTGGGTTCTCACGCGGCACGCCGACGTGCAGGGTGTCCTGCGTGACCGCACGTTCAGCGCCGGACTCATACCTCAATTGATCAGCCGGCAGGCGAATCGGCTGGCGCACGACAACGTAGCCCGGATCGTCCGGCTGGGGAAGAAGTCGCTGGTCTTCACCGACAACCCGGACCACGCACGGCTGCGTGCACTGGTGAACCGGGTGTTCACCGCACAGGAAATTGTCAAACTCCGTCCCCGTATCTCGGCGGTTGCCGAGCAGCTGGTGGCGCGGGCGTGGGACGACGGCGGTATGGACGCCGTCGCCGACTTTGCCGCGCTGCTGCCGGTCACGGTCATGTGCGACTGGATGGCGCTCCCGGACAGCCTGCGCGAACGCGTCGGCCAATGGACGCATGACATCCGGTTCCTGCTCGAACCAGGGCTGATGAAAGCCGGTGATTTTACGCAGGTGTGCGATGTCGTCGAAGAGTTCGCGGACGCCCTGGACGACGTGGTCGCGCAACGCCGGTCCCGGCCCGGCGACGACCTGATAACCCAGCTGCTCGCCGCGGCGACCGGCGGTGGTGACACGCTCAGCGATGAAGAACTCGTCTTCGTCTGCATCATGTGCTTCGTGGCCGGCAACGAAACCACGAAATCCCTGATAGGCAACGGCCTCCGCGCTTTGCTTGCGCACCCGGATCAGGGCGCCCTGCTCCACCGTCGGCCAGAGCTGGCGAAGAGTACCGTCGACGAGGCATTGCGCTACGACAGCCCGCTCCAGCTGACCAAGCGCCTGGCCACGCGCGATGTCGAAATCGACGGAAAGCAGATACGGGCGGGAGAGCAGATTCTCCTGTGTCTCGGCGCCGCGAACCGCGACCCCGCGGTGTTCAGCCGGCCGGACGAGTTCGACATCACCCGCGACACGAAGGGGCACCTCGCATTCGGGTACGGAATGCACGGCTGCCTCGGCGGGCTGCTGGCGCAGCTGCAGGCGGAGGTCGCCTTCGAGCGCCTCTACCGGCGTCCCCAGCGTCTGAAACTGCGGACCGAGGAACTCGACTGGCAGGACCACAGTTTCATCGTCCGCGGTCTGAAGCACCTTCCGGTCTCGCTGGAGCCGCTTCCGTCCGGGTTCCTCCGACCAATGGAAGGAGAATGGTGAGGAACAGACCACTGCTCCCGGAGATCCTCCAGGGCCGCGCCGCCGCCGAGCCGGCCAACAGGGCGTACGTGTTCCTGACTGAACATGGGGAGGAGGAAGCGGTGCTGACCTACGGCGAGCTGCACGCACGGGCGCTTGCCGTGGCCCGGCAGCTGAGTCGGGGCTGCAAACCTGGTGACAGAGTACTGTTGCTCTTCCCGCAGGGTCTGGACTTCATCGTCGCGTACTTCGGGTGCCTCTACGCGCAGGTCATCGCGGTGCCCGTCAACCCCCCGCGCAAGAATCGGATGCAGGACGCGACCCGCAGCATCGTGAAAGACTGTGCACCATCGGCTGTACTCACCCTCAGCGCGATGATCGAAAGCACCAGGGAGTCCCTGGAGCCGATCTGCGGGGCGCTCCACTGGTTTCCCGTCGACCAGGTGGTGGACGCGGTTGACACAGATTTCGACCCGCGGCCCTGTTCGGCTGATTCCGTCGCCTTCCTGCAGTACACCTCGGGTTCCACCTCCGATCCGAAGGGGGTCATGGTTTCGCACCGGAACCTCGTGGCGAACCAGGAGATGATACAGCGGGCGTTCGGCCACGATCAGCACTCGACGTTTGTCGGCTGGGCGCCGTTGTTCCATGACCAGGGTCTGATCGGAAACGTCCTGCAGCCGCTCTACCTCGGGGCGACCAGCATACTCATGTCGCCGATGGCGTTTATCCGCTGGCCTCTCCTGTGGCTGTCGGCTATCTCGCGCTACCGCGCGCACACCAGTGGCGGACCGAACTTCGCATTCGACGCCTGCGTCGCACGAGCTGCCAGAGGCGACCTGCCGGATCTCGACCTCAGCTGTTGGAAAGTCGCGTTCAACGGCGCCGAGCCGATTCGTCCCGAGACGCTGCGTCGATTCTCCGAGAGCTTCGCGTCGGTGGGATTCAATGCGCAGGCGCTCTACCCGTGCTACGGCTTGGCCGAGGCAACTCTGCTCGTGACCGGCAGCCAGAAGGGTCGCGGCCCGCGCACCATTGATGCGGATACCGGGGAGCTGGGCCACAAGCGCTATGTCAAGGCGCCGAGCGGCCGCGGCCGTACTCTCGTAGGTTCCGGGCTCGTCCGTCCGGAAACGTCGGTTCGTATCGTGGACCCGGAAACGGGACGCTCGTGTCCAGCGAATCAGGTCGGAGAAATCTGGGTTGCCGGGGAGCACGTGGCACAGGGTTACTGGCGGCGTCCGGAGGTGACGGCCGAGGCTTTCCAGGCCGAATGCGACGGTGAGATCGGACCCACCTACCTGCGTACCGGAGATCTCGGCCTGGTGGTCGACGGCGAGTTGTACATCGTGGGCCGGTTGAAGGATCTGTTGATCATTCGGGGAAGGAATCACTACCCGCATGACATCGAGCACACGTCGCAGTCGGCGCATCCCGCACTGAGGCCCGGTGGGTGTGCCGCGTTCTCGGTGCCCGGCGCCGACGGTGAAAAGCTCGTCGTGGTTCAGGAGATCAAGCGTGAAGAACGACTGAAGGTGGATGCGACAGACGTCGCCGCATCGATTCGAGCGGCAATAACGCACGAGCACCAGCTTTCCGTGAGCGACCTGGTGCTGACTTTGCCGGGTCGACTGCAGAAAACCAGCAGCGGCAAGATCATGCGGGCTGCCGCCAGAAGGCGCTATCTGGAGGCCGGGTTCGACCTCTGGGCACCCCGGACGCAGTCGGTCGCGTGAGGGATTGATTGATCAGCGGGGAGGATGTGAACATGGACGTGTTGAAAGCGGAAAACCCCGACTTTGCGCAGGCGGTGAAGGCCGTGGTCCTGAGCATGCCGGCCGCGCAACATCTGGGTTTCGAGTTCGGCCGGATGGCGCCGGGAGAAGCCGAGATCATCCAACCCTACCGGAAAGAGCTAACCCAGCAGGACGGCTTCGTTCAGGGCGGTGTCCTCGGCTCACTGGCGGACTTTGCCGGGGGTTCTGCGGCCGGCACACTGCTGCCGGCCGGATGGGTGAACATGACCATCGACTACACGGTCAAAATTCTGGCCCCGGCGAAAGGCGAGCGAATTATCGCCCGCGGTCGGGTCGTCAAGGCGGGCCGGATCATGACGGTCGCCGCCGCCGATGTCTACTCGGCTGACGGCGCTGAGGAAACGCTGTGTGCTACCGCTTTCGTGACCATGCGCAATATGAGGGTGCCTCAAACGGCCGTCTCCAACGCCTGACCACGCGAAGAAGATATCGAGACGAGGGACTCATGCCGACCATCGACGTCCGCGGTGCGACGATTGCCTACACCGACACCTTTGCGCCGGCCGGTCGACCGGATGCGTCGACCATTGTGTTCGGGCATGGCCTGTTGTTCAGTGGGTGGGTTTTTCATCGCCAGATCGCGGCCCTGCGCGCGTCCTACCGGTGCGTGGCGCTCGACTGGCGCGGGCAGGGGGACACACCGGCGACCGTCGACGGCTACGACATGGACACCCTCACCGGCGATGCGGTCGCCCTGATCAGGGCGCTCGGTGTGGGCCCGGTGCACTGGGTGGGCCTGTCCATGGGCGGCTTCATCGGCCAGCGCGTCGCGGCCCGCCACGGCGAGTTGCTGCGTTCGTTGACGTTGCTGGACACCAGCTCCGGGCCGGAGGAGCCGGGCAAGGTCGGCGAGTACAAACAGCTGGCATGGCTGCTGCGTCTGTTCGGTATCAAGCCGATCCTGAGCAAGGTCAGTCCGCAGATGTTCGGCCCTGTCTTCCTGGCCGACCCCGCCAGCAAGACGCTGCGGGACGAGTGGGTGCGCCGGCTCAACCGCAGTGACCGTGCCGCCGTGCGCAAGGCGGTGCTGGGGGTTGCCGACCGCCCACCGGTGGATCATGAAATTCTCGGGATCACGGTGCCCACCCTCGTCGTCGTCGGTGCCGAGGACGCGGCCACTCCATCGGCGAAGGCGGAGCGCATCGCGGCCCGCATCCCAGGCGCCCAGCTGCAGATCGTCGCGAACTGCGGACATACCAGCCCGCTGGAACAACCCGAGATGATCACCGGGCTGCTGGACACGTTCCTCGCCACGGTCGTGTGAACCCGTCCGCGCGCCTCACCTGCGATCCGATTATATCGGACTTTCACGGATTGACTTCGCGACGATGGCTATTCCGTTTATTATCGGACAGTAGTGCTGCTGGCCGATGGGACCGGGAGGCGTGATGAGGTTGTGTCGGGGTGGCCGCCGTTTGTTGTCCGTGGCCGGGGTGGCCACGGCGGTGCTGGTGGCGTCGATGACGTCGGCATCGCCGGCGGTAGCCGCCGCTCTCGGCTCGGTGCGGGTGTCGCATGCGACGACGGTGGGGGTGCACAACACCTACGACAAAGCCGACTACACCTATCTCGCCCAGGCGCTCGACGCGGGTTCTTCTATGATCGAACTTGACGCGTGGGATGATATCGTCGCGCACCGCTGGCGGGTGAGCCACAACAACCCGCTCGGCAACGACAACAACTGCGTGGTGGCCACCAGCGCGTCGGCCCTCTACACCGGTACCCGGAACCAGAATCTGGGCTCCTGCCTGAGCGACATCAAATGGTGGCTGGTGGCACATCCGACCGCTGGTCCCGTATTCGTCAAGATCGAAATGAAGGCGGGCTTCGACAACGGAGCCGGGATGGGGCCGGACGAACTCGACGCCTACATCAAGGCGAATGTCGCTACCGACTCCATCTACCGGCCGGCCGACCTGCTCGGCGGCACCCATGCAAACCTCGACGCGGCGGCCACGGCGGACGCCTGGCCCAGCCGCTCCGCACTGGCCGGAAAAATGATCATCTATGTGATTCCGGGCACCGTCGAACTCGCAAACCCGACCGACACGCTGCACACCGACGTCGAGTACGCGACCTACCTCCGGAATCTGTACGCGGCAGGGAAGGTCGGCGACGCCATGATGTTCCCGGCGGTGCTCGGCGCGGCTACCGGTGATCCCAGGACGCGGTACTCGGACATCACGATCCGACCCTGGTTCGTGTTCTTCGACGGTGATGCCAGCACCTATGTCACGAGCGTGAACACCTCCTGGTATGACACCCGGCACTACATCCTGGTGATGACCGACGCCCACGCGGTGACGCCCGCTCTCAACGACACCAATCCGGCGGTCGCCGACGCCCAGGCCAGGGTCGCCCAGCTTGCCGCCGATCACGCCAGCGTCGTCTCCACGGACTGGTACGGGCTGCCGTCCGTGCTCACCCTCACGCTCACGCGCGGCTGACGGCCGGGGGCCGCCGGGGGCCGCCGGGTGACCCCCGGTGGCCCCCGGTGCGCGGATCAGCCCGCCCGGCCGCGCGACTGACTATGAGGCCGTGCGACTGACTATGAGAAGGCCGCGGCTGACTGCTCGGTGTCCTCCGAGCCCCGGAAGAATGCAATCTTCCCGTCGGTGAAACGCCACCAGTGCTGCATGTACATCGCCGCGGTCTTGCCGGTCGCGTGCACCGTGTAGGCCCAGTGGACGGTGGCGATCACGTCGGTCTCGTTGGAGGTGAACGAGAGCGGCGTGAACTCGGTGATCTCGATGTTCGACCCGATGTCCTTGAAGAACCGGGGCACCTCGCCCTTGCCGCGGTAGCTGCCGTACCACGGCACCGACGTGCTGGCCGCCTCCGCAGCCCAGTCGACATCGTCGGTGAGCTCGGCGAGGACGGCGTCGATGTCGCCGCGACCATAGGCCGCGTACAGGCGTTGGACAGTGTCGATCTTGGGATCGGATCCGGGGTTGGTTGCAATGTCTTGGCTCATGTCTGAAGACAGTGCACCCGTGGGGCGGGGCGTCGCATCGGGAGAACTCCCCATCTGCCAGACGCTTGGGACCTCCGGCCGCGCGAAATGATCCATGATCGTGCTGCGTCAGGCTCAACATCGCCGTGCCCACCAACCATCGTCTGGCGAGACGGTCGGGAGCGGCCAACTTCGGGCGAGGTAGAGGGCGTCGAGCGGCTCCACCATGCCTCGCAGTTCACGCGCCGCTCGCGTGGGCAGGGCGTGGAGGGCGAGCTCGAGAACCGCGCGTTCGTCGGTCGTGTAGAAGGGATTGCACAACGGACAGCCGCAACCACCCGAAAGAGCAAGGCGGGGATGGTGGGCTATTCGCGACCACTGTCGCAGGGCTTGTGCCACCGCGCCGGGCCACAGTCGATCGCGCTCCAACCGGGCAACCGCACCGGTGAGCATGCCAGAACCGCGCGCAAGACCGGGAACTGAGGATTCGTTCGACTGCCGCCGCGCTTGGCGGCCGACAGCCCGGAGCTGGGACGGCCGACTACGCGGCATAGTCCTTTCTGAATCGTTTCATGAGGACAGGATGCCAGACCTGGCACCCACTTCGCTTCATCGCTATCCGCCCATCGCTATCCGCCCATCGTTGTGCGATGCGCGGGTAGCTCGACTCGTCGGTCCGGATGCGGCAGTTGGGTGCCGGCAACAGTATCCCCGTACAGACGAAGACGATCAACACCCGGAATGCCCTCCGGTACGGGCAGCTCACCTTGGAGCGCATCTTCGCGGAGATCCGCGCTTCAGCATCCCACGTGGGGGAGGTAATCCTGTCTGGAGGCAGCCCGACTCCGGGCGGGCCACCAGTCTTCTCGGCTACCCCGGGCCGGTTCACCGTGGTCGCCGATGCAGCCAAGATCCTCCTCCGCGGTGGACCCATGCCGCTCGTACGCGCACTCGAGGCTGCCGGTCACGGTGCACGGGTGGCCCCGCTGGAGGCTTCGGCCGCGGAACTGGCGGCCACGGTACATCGTGTGGGGATGCTCGTGAGGGGCGCCGTCGGATACTGGGCCGGCGCGGAGACGACACGCTCCGTCTACCGGCTTGTGGTCCAATCCCGCGGTCAGCTTCTGTGTTCCGCGGAACACCCAGATACAACGGCGTCGTAGGTAGAAAACGTCATCATAATGGCCGATTCCACCTACTGTCGGACGACATTCGGCCGAACGGTAGGTGGTTCCGGTCATCAGGATGGCCTCAACGGCCTACGCACCCCGGTCCCGCCACCCGGATTCTGTTTACCGGCGGCATCACATGGCAGACGGTGAAGCCTTTTGACCGGGCACGACCATGCCACCCTGGTCCGTGATACGGCGGCGGTACCGGGGGCCGGTCCGGCCACCGAGTTGCTTGCCATCAGCCGGAACGGTGTCGTCGCAGGCCTGCCGATCCGGACGGTCGGCCCGGAT